>CAZFLB010000301.1:0-12353 GCA_964518945.1 uncultured Acidobacteriota bacterium
CGAAAAGAATGGCCCGGGTTACCATGTTAAGATTGGCGTCTTCCGTAACTATAATAGCGTTTTTGACACCTAACTCGAGTATCGTTTTTCCAAAACGCTTGGAAACAGTTTTAGCGACGTGGCGTCCGATTGAAGTCGATCCTGTAAAGGAAATGAGAGCAGCCCTATCATCATTAAGCAATAGTTCCCCCCCACTGCTTCCAGGTCCGATTGTTAGCGTGAAAACTCCGCTGAGGTTATGTTTAGCCATCACCCGGTTTGCAACGTTCTGTACCGCCACAGCAGTTAGAGGTGTGTCGCTTGACGGTTTCCACAAGGTTGTGTCACCACAGACTGCCGCAATAGCACTGTTCCAGGACCATACAGCCATTGGAAAGTTAAAGGCAGTAATATTTCCGACAACACCTAGAGGATGCCACTGTTCGTACATTCGATGCTGCGGTCGCTCTGAATGCATTGTGAGCCCGTATAGCTGTCTGGATAGTCCAACAGCAAAGTCGCAAATGTCGATCATCTCTTGGACTTCTCCGTGACCTTCAGAACGAATCTTACCCATTTCCAGGGCAATTAAATCGCCTAGAGGTTCTTTAAGTTCCCGGATGGCATTACCTAGATCTCGAACGACTTGTCCACGCTCCGGAGCAGGTAACATCCTCCACTTTAGAAATGTGTCGTGGGCATGAGAAACAACAGTTTCATATGTGTTTGATGTTGCTTGAACAACAGTACCAATGGTTTCACCGGTTGTCGGGTTTACGGATACTAGTTCTTTACCGTTCGGATCTAAAATCCAACCATCAGGTCCTGTACAAGCACCAGCATTTGTTTCTTGGAGCCCTAGTGTTTCGAGTAATTCCTTGTGTTTTTTTATTAGCATGATTGTAAAGCCCTAGGTCTTTGGGAGCGGTGTTTTTAGTCTTATAGTAGCTGTCAGAATTCTATCTCGTAAACTGATTTTGTGCTTTATTTGTTATGTGAAGGGTCAAGCATATACACTGATTTCTGTTCTTTCCGGTGATGGTGGAGATGAGATTGGGTCAGAATTGTAGTTGAATTATTGACTGTTCTTAGTTCGATGGGATCGTGCCAGTGGTTTTGAAATGACTGAAAAATGCGGGACAGGGATCCTACAAAAATTCTCGTTAATAACGATAGGCATGCTGTACTATGGCATGTGAGTAAACTTTCATTTACCAAAAATTTCTTAATCTGAAAGAACGATAAGTTTGGGGGTGCTGGAAGAATGTTCACTAGTTATAACTGGCGGTTGGTATGTGCTTTCGTTGTGTGTGCTAGTGCAATTTTGTCTGGATGTAGTAATAACGCTCGTGTTTTGAAAGCATCACACCAGTGGCCTGCTGGTGATGTTCGAGGTGAGCTTCTTGAGTTTATTCGGAGAGATCTAGATTCGATGGATGTTGGGTTACAGGTCAGAATTTACCCTGGGCAGTCTCTTTTTGAGGCGACAGAACAGTGGGCGGGCATGATTAGTGGTCGTTTGGACATTTCGGTATTTCCTCTTGCTTATGCATCTGGACGTCATCCTGAATTTAACCTAACTTTAATGCCTGGGTTGATAAGAAACCACGCCCACGCGGAGAGAATCAATCAGTCTCCCTACATGCAAGAGATTAGAAGGCGTATTGAAGCTCAAGGAGTTGTAGTACTTGCAGATGCTTGGTTAGCCGGAGGTTTTGCGTCTAAGGAGGGTTGCATACGCAGCCCTGAGGACGTTAAAGGAATGACTATTCGTGGTGCGGGCAAGGCATTTGAACAGATGCTTCTAGGGGCAGGTGGTTCGATTACTTCAATGCCTAGTTCTGAGTTGTATACGGCGATGCAAACAGGAGTACTTGATGCTGCCATGACGAGTAGCATAAGTTTGATTTCGTTTCGTCTTTACGAACAAGTGGCTTGTCTTACAGCACCTGGAGACACCGCCTTATGGTTTATGTACGAACCAATTCTCATGTCCCGAGATAGTTTTAATAGCTTGACAGAGCAACAAAGAGAAACTTTGATGAACTCCGCGAAAAAAGCCGAACGTTTTTTCTCAGAAAGAACAAAGCAACTTGATGTTGAGGCTGAGCAAGCGTTTCGGAAAGCAGGGGTTGAGGTTGTACATTTAAGTGTAGACGAGCTTGAAAAGTGGTACGCGCTGGCAAGAGAAACTTCCCATAAGCTATTCAGGGAAGAAGTTGATGGTGGCGAGTTGCTTCTCGATCAGGCGCTTTCAATTCAATGAATTAAACTTGGTTATGATTGTAGTGTTCGTTAATATCGTTAGGCAACTATCTTCATTCGCAGGTCTAATGGCGGCGGGGATGATCAGCCTCTCTATCCTGGTAGTTTGCCAGCTTGTATTCATGCGTTACGTGCTTAATGCTCCAACCACATGGCAGACGGAGCTAGTTACGTACTTGTTGGTTAGCGCAACTCTTATTGGTAGTCCATATGTTCTGAAGATTGGTGGACATGTGAGTGTGGACTTGCTTCCACACTATCTGTCAGTTCGTGGACGGAGGCGATTGTCTTACGCTTGTTCTGCTATGGGTATTTTCTTTTGCGGAGTTCTATTCTGGTCCTCTTGCCAGCTTTGGCATGACGCATGGACGAGCAAGTGGCTGTCTGAAACAATTTGGGCTGTGCCGCTATGGATACCTTATGCATCTCTTCCCATTGGTTTTGGCCTAATGTTGCTACAGTACGTAGTAGGCATAGTGACGCTTATTAATCCCATTGAGTAAATATCCATGACCCCTCTCGTCCTCGGAGTACTAATTGCCATAGTTACTACAGTTGTCTTGTTGTCGGGTGTGCCGGTCGCTGTTGGCATTGGTTCGGTTGCGATGTTTTTCTTGTTGGTGTTTGACGGCCCCGGAAGCCTAATGTTTATGGCTGAGCTTTTTTTCGGCAAGCTGGATGACTTCACATTGCTTGCTATTCCTATGTTCATTGTAATGGGTGCTGCCGTTGCTGCTTCAAAGGCTGGATCTGATCTTTATGACGCACTAGATAAATGGCTTTATCGAGTGCCTGGTGGTCTTGTTATCTCAAACTTAGGGGGTTGTGCACTTTTCTCAGCTCTGTCCGGCTCATCTCCAGCTACTTGTGCAGCGATTGGAAAAATGGGCATACCTGCCATGCGTAAACGTGGTTACAGTGATAGTTTGGCGGCTGGATCTATTGCTGCCGGTGGTACGCTCGGTATCCTCATCCCGCCGAGCGTGACTATGATCGTGTATGGGATTGCCACAGAAACTTCAATAGGACGCCTTTTTTTAGCCGGCGTCATTCCTGGTTTTATGTTGACGGGGTTGTTTATGATGTGGGCGTTATATTCGACGTGGCGAACTGGTTTAGAAAGTTCTGAGGTTGTGCATAAAGTTTCATATAGCTGGGCTGAAAAGTTTCGAGCACTTCCTAAGGTCTTTCCTTTTCTATTAATTATCGCTGCGGTGGTATATGTCCTCTACGGTGGTGTTGCGACTCCTTCTGAGACGGCTGGTGTTGGAGCTTTTATAGTGATTGTTCTTGTAATGACAATTTATCGTGTGTGGCGGCCAGAGGCACTCTGGAAAATCATGCGTGATTCGACTCGCGAATCTGTAATGATTTTACTTATAATCGCGGCATCGGGCCTCTTTAGTTACATGCTATCGAACCTTTATGTAACTCAATCGCTGGCAGAGTGGATTGTTGGAATAGGGACAAATCGATGGTTATTAATGTTCCTTATAAATATTTTTCTGCTGGTGTCAGGCTTTTTCCTCCCACCGGTAGCAGTTATTCTTATGGCTGCTCCTATCTTACTGCCAATTATCACAGCCGCTGGTTTTGACCCTTATTGGTTTGCAGTTGTACTTACGGTTAATATGGAGATCGGTCTTATCACGCCACCCGTTGGACTGAATCTCTACGTTATCAATGGAATCGTGCCTGATATTGGATTTCCTTCTGTATTGAAAGGTGCACTTCCATTTATGCTGTGTATGGTTGTAGGGATTGTCCTGCTTTGCATATTTCCACAGTTAGCGACCTGGCTTCCAGAATTGTTGATGGGAACACTCTGAATTGTTGTGCCAGAAGTTGGAAAAAAAGATCCAACGGATCAATTTAAAACTAATTTATTACAGGCTACTGGACTTAAATGAACGCTGAATTCTTCATGTGCGAGAACGGATTCTCCAATTATTGAAAAGTTCCTTAAGATTTTTCTTTCCAACTTTTTCTCTAAAACATTGGTTTGTCTTTTGTTGCTAGATTGAAGCGTCGTAGTGTGTTGCCCCATTCCGTTGGAGGGTTAATTACGAAAGCACGATCAGGAAAGGATCGGTTTACAGTGATGCGATCGGGATGGATTTTTACTGTTATCGTGTAATTGTCATAAGGGCGTTCGATTTGTATCGTAGACGGGAAGTCTGTTTTGATTTTACTGGAGAGTTTAAAATAATCGTCGTATCGAATACTTGCTACAATGTGACCTTCAGAATCATAGCGTTGCTGGCGCGCTAACTTAAGCATTCCAATTCTGTCAAACCAGTATCGTGCTGAAGGCGAGTGTTGTCCTGGTTTTACCACTGTTACAACATAGTAGCTCTTTCTTACCGATGGACCTTTTCGAACACGTTGTCTTTTGTCGAATTCTTCGATACGTTCTTCATTTAGAAAAACCATAATGCCTTCATCTTCGGTCTTTATTTTTGGTAGCAGGAAAGCATCGGTGATATGTTGAGGGCGGATGTTGATTAGAGGGCCTGCTTTTTGCAGTGCTGGGTCATCAGTTAGCTCGGAGCTTTCTTTTTCATATTTTGATTCGTTATGGCCTTCAATGAGAGCACGATATTCACTGGGATAGATAAGTAGTTGGAACTGCTCCCCGTCTGAGACCATCTCGGCAAGGCTGGTATTCAAGATCGGAGCTTCAATTTCAAGTCGGATACGTTGTGGACGTTCGAGCAAGATCCTTCCTTGAGCAGTTCGAAACTGACGGCTTTCCCCTTGCTGTTTTGGCTCGAAAGTTTGAAACTGAAGGTCTGTTTGTAATAAAAGTGATTGGAAGACGTTCCACTGATTGAGCGTCTCAACTAGGTCCTCTAAAGTTGCAGTTTCCGTAGGCACTAGGTAAGGGATAACAGCAACTTTTTTTGATGCACAAGCAGTGAATGAGATGATCGTCAAATAAAAGAAGAGTCGAACTATCAACATCACTAGATATCCAAGTTAGTCATACTGTCTAATTCGAACGTCTATGTAAACTTTCAGTTAAGGATGTCGAATTGGTGTGTGTATTTAACGATAAAGCTGCGGCTTTGAGGTCCAATGAGACTATTCCCAAGTCCTCTTGTATTGTTGAAAACCGCAAAGAAGCCGGTGCCGGCAGTATTCAACCAACTGAAACGAACGTTCGAAGACCATGCATCGATACTATCGTTGTATTGAAAAAAACCTTGTAAGTATATAAGCGGTGTAAAGTTGTAACTGATACGAAACTGTCCTAGATTAGTGATAAAACTTCCTTCTACTAGATCTACGTCGTTGTAAGACCAGGTGGCAGAAGTAATGATCTTCGACTGAACACGGTAATTAATTGTTGTATCTAGGGTTTTTTTAACTCCTGATAGAAATCCACCGTTATCAAAAGCACCACTGTATGAAAGTGGCGCTGCCGAATTGGTGTTCCAGCGCCATGCCATTTCCCAGTGTGAATAGGTACCCGGCTGGACAATTACACCAGGTGAAATTTCGAATGGTTGCTGTAAACCTTCTACGGTATGGTTGAAAGCCGGACTAATGTAAGAGCCATTTTCGAAATCTATGTGGCTATCGACGTGTATATCTTCTGTCTCTTTAAATCCATTTAAGTCCCAATAGCTTCTATAAGTGAGATGAGGCCTTAGTTCACGTAGCCAGCTTACGTTGGGTCGGATATGGGCGAATGCACCGGTATCTAAATTTCGATAAGCACTACGTCTTAGGAAACCTACTTCCGGGTTGAAGTTTTCACCGACTTCGCTAAAGCCAAGCCATACACGGCCTTTTTGTTTTTGATACTCTGCACGAGCTCGGTATGCGTGCTCGCCTCCAGCAAGTCCGGGAGTTTGAGTCCTAGCAGCAAAAGCGTTCACGGTAAAAGCTTGTCCTAGACCGAGCTTACCATCCACACCAAAAGTGCGATTCCAGTTGTTCTCTCCGGCCATCTCGCCTGTACCAATTCGGTTAACAAAAAGTGCGCCTAGACTTGAACGTGTGCCAACCTCTCTACTGACACTTGCGACAGTGTAATTATTGGCATGAGCTATCCCTTCTATTTCATCAGTTTGCATGTTGAGAAAGCCGAGGTTGTAGTTCCCTGATTTGCCGCTAAGACGACTGCCGCCAATTATGGGTACGACTTGACCAGAGGGTCCTATTCCAATTCGTCTACTGAAAAATAATTCAGTTGATTGTGCTGCGCCCATTTGGAAATATCCGGAGTTTTCCAAAAAAAACGGACGTTTTTCTGGAAAAAATAAGCTAAACCGAGTGAGGTTTACTTGCTGTGTATCTACCTCGACTTGGGCGAAATCCGTGTTGTAGGTAAGATCAAGATTGAGGGAAGGAGTGACTCCAAATTTGGCGTCGATGCCTATATCTCCGGTGCTGTTAGCGGTATCTTGGGTGTTGAAGTCACGGTTGGATGAGCCGAGGACATATGGCGTCACTTTGAAATTTCTAGGTGTGTCGAGTTCTAAGTTTACTAAGTCACCAGCTTGTGAGAGTCGGTATAGGTTAAAGATTCGGCCAACGGGAGACCAAAAAGCCTCTTCCCGTTTGCGGCGAATGTTGCGTTGGAAGTTGAGTCCCCACGTTTGTGGCTTTTCTGAGGAGTAACGAAGCGTTCTAAGTGGAATAGCAAACTCAGCAGACCATCCGTAATCTCCAATTTTGGTGGCGACTCGGAAACTCGTATCCCAATTTAGATTGTAGCCAGCACCAGAACCTGATTGTTGCCTACGTCTGCGGCCACCACCACCACCACCACCCCCACCTTCGGTTGTTACCTGCCCGTCGGGTTCTATTGCGGTTGGGTTGGTTCCAAAAACGCAACCATTTTGACGATCATAGTACGTGTCGAAAATAATGCGGAATGAATCAGTTTCTTCGAGGCTGGAATCTCTTCGCGCATCTGTAGAAATAATGCCTTTTGGGTCGCTATCGTGACATATCACTCCAACATAGATGTTTTTAGCATCATATAAGAGCCAGACTTCAGTTTTTTCAGTCGCATTCTGCCCTTCATAGGGCTCTGCTTGAACAAAACCAGTAATTACTTCAGCATTTTTCCACACGTCGTCTTCTATAGCGCCATCAATGATTGGTGCTTTTTCAACACGAGTAGCGGTAGCGACTTTGGTTTTATTTGTCTGCTGATAGTCTACAGGTTAAGATTTAGTTGCGTATGTAAGGAACAGAACATTAGCACAAAGAAGTTTGCCATTTGTTGTTATCTGCATTTAGTTTGAACCGGAAGAATATCTGTTTGAAATAATATTGCTTAGAAGCAATTCATGAGCCTATCAGGCTAGCGGCATCTTTTGCAAAGTAAGTAAGAATCATATCGGCTCCTGCACGTTTAATGCTTAAAAGTAGCTCAAGAATCGCTTTGTCTCGCTCGATAAATCCTCGTTCCGCTGCAGCGATTACCATACTGTATTCTCCCGAGACGTTATATGCTGCGATGGGAACATCAAACTCATTACGAGCGGCAGCAATTACATCAAGGTAGGTGAGTGCTGGTTTTATCATTATTATGTCAGCACCTTCTTCGATGTCTAGAGAAATTTCTTTTAAGGCTTCTCGTATATTAGCGGGGTCCATCTGATAGGTTTTTTTGTCTCCATTCTGCGGTGCAGAGTTTAGAGCACCTCGAAAGGGGCCATAAAAACAGGATGCATATTTTGCTGAATAGGAAAGTATACCAACATTTTCAAAGCCTCCGGTGTCAAGTGATTCACGAATGGCACCGATACGACCGTCCATCATATCGGAAGGAGCGACTAAATCGGCACCAGCTTCCGCATGTGTTAGTGCCATTTGGCATAAAACTTCAACAGTTTGGTCATTTACTATTTCACCGTCTATAACTAATCCATCGTGTCCGTGAATAGAGTAAGGGTCTAAAGCGATATCTGTTTGCACACACAGCGCTGGCAGATCTTTTTTAAGAGATCGAATGGCGCAAGGAATAACTCCATTGTCATTGTAAGATTCGGTTGCGAGGGCATCTTTGTTGTCCGAATAGCCGAAAAGATTAACTGCTGACACTCCTGCCTCGAGAAGCTCGTTTGCTTCGCGTACAAGTTGGTCTACTGAAAGTCGAAATTGCCCAGGCATTGTATCTATCTCCTCCCGGACATTTTTTCCTGATGTGACAAACAAAGGGGCTATTAGGTCAGAAGCTCCGAGGGTTGTTTCGCGAACAAGCGAACGAATGGTTTCGCTTCTTCGAAGTCGTCTAGGACGGTAAGTTAGTTCCATGTAAACTAGTTTGTATCAGATATAGCCGACTACTCACAAGATGCGTTATGCTCCATATATGTCGAACGAAGGGAGCTTCATCAAGTTGCTTGCTGATAATGGTGTCATACGATTTGGTGAGTTTAAACTGAAATCAGGTCGTGTGTCTCCATATTTTATAAATGTGGGGCAAGTTAACAATGGCCGTGCAGTTGCTGCGTTGGGTGTCGCGTATGCAAAATGTGTTATCGAAGCTGGTTTCAAATTGGATTTCATTTTTGGCCCATCTTATAAGGGTGTATCGCTTGCTGTAACGACAGCAACTGCTCTAGCAGATAAGGGATATGATGTTGGTTTTTCTTTTGACCGAAAGGAAGCTAAAGATCATGGAGAGAGAGGAGTATTTGTTGGAACACAGCCACAGGCTGGTATGAGTGCTGTAATTGTTGATGATGTCATTACTTCTGGAATATCGATCAAGCGCTCGGTGACCCTTTTGCGAGCTGCAGCTGTTGAGGTCGAAGGTATTGTAGTGGCTGTAGACAGGCAAGAACGTGGCCAAGATATCACAAAGACCACTTCGGAAGAGTTGCAAGATCAATTGGGTGTTCCAGTATTATCAATTTTGAACGTTAGCGAAATCATTGTATCGCTGAATCGAGATGGTCGTATAAGCAGTGAGTTGAAGGATTCGGTTGAGTCCTATCTGGATGAATTTGGTCCATGTAGACAATGAGCGGAGATCGGATTCTTGTGATTGGTGGCAATGCGGCGGGCATGACCGCAGCCTCTCGCGCCAAGCGCTTGAATCCATCACTTGAAGTAACTGTCGTCGAGGCAGGTTCGCGTATAGCTTATAGTATCTGTGGATTGCCTTATTATTTAAGCGGTCTCGTGTCCGACCTTTCCGATTTACAGCTGTTTACTCCAGATAGCCTTATGAGTGAGAGAGGTATTACTGCTCGATTGCAAAGTCGTGCTATCGAGATCATGCCATCTCAAAGAAGAGTCCTTATTGAGATAGACAGTTCTGGAAAATGCGAAGCTCTTGGATACGATCGTTTGCTCTTAGCGACTGGCTATAGACCTGTAATTCCAGATATTGAAGGCTTAGACCTTGACGAAGTTTTTACTGCAAGTCGTTTAGAGGATGCAGAGGAAATGGAATCATATATTTTCCAACGCAAGCCTAAGCGGGTTGCCTTGATTGGTGGTGGTTATGTTGGATTAGAGGTTTTGGAGGCTATGGTTACACGTGGGTTGGAAGTTACTCTTATAGACGCAGCTCCACATGTTTTGCCATCTCTTGATTCCAATATGTCTCAGCTTGTTACTGACGAAATAGTGGCTCATGGTGTACAGGTGATGACGAGTCGTACGGTCAAGCGGATTGAGGCTAAACGTGATGGTGGAATTGACTCAGTTGTCCTGGAGCGAGGTTTGTTGCGAATTCCTACAGATATGGTATTTGTTGACGTAGGGGTTTTACCTTCAGTGGAACTGGCGATGAAATCGGGTATTCAACTGGGACCTAGTGGGGCTGTTGCAGTTAGCGATATGCTTGAGACTAATATGCCAGGAGTCTATGCAGCCGGAAATTGTGCGGAGACGACACATTTAGTGACTGGCGGTTCCGTGTGCATGCCACTAGGAACGGTAGCTGTTAAGCAAGGACGTGTAGCAGGTGAAAATCTTGCCGGTCGTCGCACTCGGTTCTATGGTGCGGTTGGAACAAGTGTTGTCAAAGTATTCGATATTATTGCGGGCCGGACTGGACTGACTACAAAAGAAGCTCTTGCATGTGGATTTTCTGTTGTTGAGTCGACGATTCAAAGTAGATTGCGACCTGAATATTACGATGGTAAAGCTAAAGCTACCGTAAAAATAATAGCGGAGAGAGGGTCGGGTCGACTTCTGGGAGTTCAGGTTGTTGGCAGTCCGCAAAGTATTGTTTGTATTGATACTGCGGCGACAGCGCTTTGTGCAGGCATGACAGTGACGGAAGCTTCTCAACTTGATCTTGCCTATGCACCTCCAGTGGGGGTTCTTTGGAATCCTTTTCTCATTGCTTTAAACAAGTTGAAATATTAACGCGGACATTCTGTCTGCTTGTGACATTAGTTCCAGCTTCGTTTTTGTGAACAGAAAAGTAAGAGTTTAGTTGGAGAACCTTTTCTGGTGACTATTGACTCGCAATAAGATACTTATTAAGCGTTGGCAAGTAGTATTCAGTCTTGCTGGCTTTGTTCAGAGTCTGCGATGGAAGCTGGTTTACTGTCGTTTGTGTCAGAAGAAAATGCTCGTACTCCTTTTATTTGTGGCAATGTGTGTCGACAAATCGGTGTTGAAAGCACTACTGAGCTTTGCGTCGTTAATGTTCCCGGGATGGCCCTAATTTGATTCAGAATTACTTCAAAAGTTTCAGGTGTTTGTGTCAAGACAATCGCAATATAGGTTTCGTCCCCAGCTACGCTAAAACAGCGCTGGATCTCTGAAATTTTCGAGAGTTGCTGCTCATAAAGTTTTGAAACAACGGAAGCTTCAGTAACTATATTGACAATTCCCGTAATGTAATAACCGAGCGAAGACGGGTTGATAATAGCGGTATAACCTTCGATAACACCGCTTCTCTCTAGTTTTTTTACCCGGTCATGGACTGTTGGAGCAGTGAGGCCTACTTGTGTTGCGAGTTCGGCAAAGGTGCTACGACCTTTTGCCAGTAAGGCCGATAAAATGTTCTTGTCTGTGAGGTCGATTATGCTGTTAAAGTAATTCATTATTTCGTTTATTAAAGGAAAGTGTCGGCCATCCTAGCGGGTAAAAATTGAGAAATCAACTGCTCTATAAGTTGAATAGTTGTAATTGACGTTCTCCTAGGCGTGTTGCAAAAAAAACGGGTTGATTCTTTTATTTGAATCAAAAACGTTGTTGGCGATTGTTATAATTCCAATTACCAAATGCTGGCAATACGCGACACGCTTTACTTACGACCGATACAATCCTGTATGGTAAATAGCCAAGTCTGCTACATGTCTAGGCTCGACGCTGCTAATGAGGTTTATTAAATGAATCGGTTGATATGTGGACTTTGTCTTTTAAGTTTGTTTGGTTGTCAAGAGTGGCGGTCTTCGAGGGCGCGAGCCCGAGTTCCTCGGGTAGTACTGATTTCAATTGATACTCTTCATGTGAATCGAGTGGGTCCGTACAATCCAGACTTCAAAAATACCCCTTTTCTTGATCGCTTTGCTAAAGAGGGCATTAGATTTGAACATGCCTATACCCCAACTCCTATAACACTTCCATCGCATGCAACTTTGATGACGGGTGTGTCTCCTCCCTCGTTAGGTGTCATGGCTAATGGTGATAGGGTCCCAGATGAGGCAACGACACTGGCTGAAATCTTGGCAAGTGCTGGTTATCAAACTTCTGCTTTTATTTCATTAGGAGTGTTACAGGAATCATATGGTTTAGGACAGGGATTCCAAGATTTTCATGACCCATTCGTTGAGGGTCCTGTGAGGTGGTATCGTAGAGCAAATGCAATTTTTGAGCCAATAAGGGATTGGCTTAGTGAGAATAAGAATAAACCATTTTTTCTTTGGGTCCATTTCTCGGATCCACATGAGCCATATGTAACCATCAATTCGCCCCCAGATGCGGAACTGTGGTTTGCTGACCGTCTAATAGGTCAATTTGAAATCGCTAGTGCTGAACATAGAACTGTGAAGGTTGATGTGCCTCCGGGAACACATCGTCTTGAGTGGCGCTCGCTACGTCAACCACGTCAAGATGATCGACCTGAGACCGGTATTGACTTGACGATGTTGGTCTTGGAAGACAAAGCAGAAGTTTCT
>CAZFLB010000302.1:0-8476 GCA_964518945.1 uncultured Acidobacteriota bacterium
CGTAGATTTACTAGTATGCAGGCTGAAAGTCTAACATCACTGCAGGGTAGAAGTACCCAGCAAATGACTATCGAACTTCTTATTACCACTACGGCCTGTAACCGATCCGAAAAACCAAAACTTCAATCTAAAACATCTTGACGCATCGCACACGCTTTCCTACAATACGCGGTCTTAAGTGTTAGTTAGTTATTAGTCGTATAACTTCGACAAGCTTTCAGTCTTATTTATCGTCTATAAGGCTGAGAACAAAGTATAGAAAGGAATTGTTAATGACAAGTAACGTCTTGCTCGAGTCCAGACTCGAAGGTGTTTCTGTAAAATCTAGGGGTAAAGTCAGAGATATATACGACGTCGATAACTACTTGTTACTAGTCACTTCAGATCGTGTCTCAGCTTTTGACGTAGTATTACCCAACGGTATCCCAGATAAAGGAAAAGTGTTAAACCAGCTCTCACTTTACTGGTTTAAGAAAAGCGAATCGCTTGTGCAAAACCATGTAATTACAAGCGACGTTGCAAAGTATCCTGAAATTCTCCAACCTTTTAGTGAACAGCTCTCTCTTCGTTCAATGCTAGTAAAAAAGTTGAAACCCCTACCTTTTGAGTGCGTTGTACGAGGTTACTTATACGGCTCAGGTTGGAAAGAATATCAGGAGACGGGTGAGGTATGCGGAATACAGCTTGCTAAAGGTCTCCGCCTTGCTGATCCATTCGACGAACCACTTTTTACTCCATCCACAAAAGAGGAGTCTGGCCACGACATTAACGTCAGCGAATCATTTATGGCAAATGATTTGGGGCAAGAGTTAACGTCCCAGCTTAAACAAATATCTATTGACCTATACACTCTAGGAAAACAAGAAGCCTTAAAGAAAGACATTATTATTGCTGACACTAAGTTCGAGTTCGGTCAAGATTTAGAAACAGGAGAACTGTTTCTGATCGATGAAGTCCTCACTCCAGACTCTTCTCGCTTTTGGCCTCTTGAAGAATACGACCCTGGGCGTAACCAACCTAGTTTTGACAAACAGTTCGTACGAGAATATCTCGAAACTTTAGACGATTGGGATAAAACCCCTCCGGGGCCAGAGCTGCCAGCTGATGTCATTGCTGGAACGCGTGAGCGTTACGTCCGAGCCTATCGCTCATTGACTGGAAAAGACGACCTTTAGAGTACTTACAAAATGGTTCGAATCAACGCAAGTAAAAAAAAGAAATCCCTTAAACAGAAACTCGATGACCTCGTAATCGAAATGATTAATGGTCAAATCAGATATCTTGACGCAAAACAGGAGTTCGAAAAATGTTTTCTATCCCATATCATAGAACGTGAAAATGGAAATCTGTCACGAGCCGCACAAACTTTAAATATCCATCGAAACACACTGCGTAAGAAGATGCGAACATAGTTATTCTATGTTTCCTTCGTCAATGGCAAGCGTGTGATTTTATTCTTCCGTTGGCGAAAAGGCCCTCTACACTTTCTAATATCCAGAGTTTTTAAGTTGTTCTTGATAAATTCCTTTTGAAAAATGTGCTAATACAAGCATAACAACTAACGGAGACACGAGGCTCTGTCATAGTTGGGACATAACTCTCTATAGCAGACCTCTTCTGACTTTCAGCTATTAGTCTTCACCATTTCCGTCGTTATCACGTCGCACGTTATTGGGGCGCCTTCGGCGCGACCGGGCGGGATTATCCCGGTTATCCCCCCTATTGTTTGAACGAGAACGCGGTTCTTGCGGCGCCTCTGGAGGCAATCCCGCCTGTTCTCGAAGGACTGCCTTGCGAGAGAGTTTGACCTTACCCTGTGGATCAATATTGATTACCTTGACAAGAATTTGTTCTCCTTCAGAGAATTCATCTTGCACATCCTTAACGCGATAATCAGCTACTTCAGAGATATGAACTAACCCATCCGTTCCAGGTATTATTTCAACGAAAGCCCCAAAGTCTACAATCCTTTGGACTTTACCAAGATAAGTTTTTCCGATTTCGGGAACGGCAGTCAGTTCTTCAATAATCTGAATCGCCTTCTGTGCGGCTTCTCCATCAGATGAAGTTATCGATACAGCACCACTATCTTGAACATCAATTTTCACACCTGTCCGCTCTATGATGCTTCTGATCATTTTGCCTCCAGGACCAATGACGTCTCGAATTTTATCCGTAGGTATCTTAAGAGTGAAAATGCGCGGTGCAAAGGTCGATATTTCTTCTCTTGGAGACGAAAGTGAATCCGACATCTTTTCTAAAATAAATAACCGCGCACGGCGTGCCTGGTCAAGCGCTTCCGCCATTAGTTCCCGTGTTAACCCAGTGATCTTAATGTCCATTTGAAGCGCGGTGATGCCATTTGCGGTTCCAGCAACCTTAAAGTCCATATCGCCAAAATGATCTTCTGCTCCAGCGATATCAGTGAGAATCGCGTATTTTTCTCCCTCTTTGACAAGGCCCATCGCAATGCCAGCAATCGGCGCCTTCAGCGGAACACCGGCATCCATCAATGAAAGACACCCCCCCGTAACCGATGCCATGGAAGATGAGCCATTCGATTCTAGAATGTCGGAAACAACACGAATCGTATAGGGGAAATCTGCCTCAGAAGGAATAACTGGGATAAGGGAGCGTTCTGCTAACGCACCGTGTCCAATTTCACGACGACCAGGACCTCTCATAAAACGTGCTTCGCCAACTGAAAATGGAGGGAAATTGTAATGCAACATGAATTTTTTAGACGACTCTAGTGCAAGGAGTTCTAGCCTTTGTGCATCATCCGCAGTCCCGAGTGTTGTAGTCACAAGTGCTTGTGTCTCACCTCTTGTAAACACAGCTGACCCGTGGGTACGATGTAAAACAGAAACCTCGCAAGTGATTTTTCGAACATCTTCGAAACCTCTTCCGTCAAGACGCTTCTCTTCCGTTAAAAATTCCTGACGAAGAACTTTTTCCTGTAAAGCCTTGAAAATCCCAGGCACCCTTTCAACATCTTTCGGATCCCGCTCCTTAAATTCTTGTTCCATATCCTTTTTGACAACTCGTACCGCTCGGTCCGATTCCAGCTTGCCTGACACACACATTGCATCACGAAGTCTTCCTACAAACTTTGTTTCAATCTCATCTTCCAATGATTCATTACGATCTCGCGGCGGGACTACGATCTTGGAAGGAGCCATTGAATCGTATAGTTTTTGTTGAATAGTTATAAGTTTCTTTATTTCCTCATGTCCGAATGCAAGTGCATCAACCATCTGTTCCTCAGGAAGATCAATTGCTCCACCCTCAACCATAACCAATGCGTCCTCTGAGCCAGCAACCGTAAGGTCCAAGCTACTAGTTTGGAGTTGCTCAAAAGTTGGATTAACAACGAAATCACCTTCGATAATTCCGACTCGCACACCCGCAATTGGAGTTGTAAAAGGGATATCCGAACAGTAGAGGGCTGCTGACGCGCCTGTTAAAGCAAGTACATCTGCATCATTTTCACAATCTGTCGAGAGGACAAATGCTATCACCTGTGTCTCAACGTGCCAGTTGTCGGGGAACAATGGCCTCAGTGGTCGATCGATGAGTCTACTGGTTAGAGTTTCCTTTTCCGTAGGCCTCCCTTCTCTTTTAAAAAATCCACCTGGAATTTTACCAGCGGCATAAAAATTCTCACGGTAATCGACAGTCAACGGTAGAAAGTCCACCCCTTCACGTTCCTCGTCAGCGATACAAGCTGTAACAAGTACGACCGTGTCACCAAGCCTAACCAGAGCGGAACCGTTAGCTTGCTTTGCTAACCGACCCATTTCAATAGATAGGTTTGTTGAACCTATTAACATCTCTTCTCGAAAAATCATTTCAATCTCCTCTCCAACATACACACCAACTCACAACCAATAAACTAAGAGACCATCGGCATAGTCATCTGGGTGCTCTAGGGATTTGCTCCCAACGAAAAACACCACTACCAAAGAAAACCTGACTCAGCAGAGCAAGCCCAAACGGCCAAAACTAAATCGAAAACGTAAAGAACTGTGTAGAATCAAATCTTAAGATACAAAAGTATTACTTGCGAATTCCAAGTCGTTGGATAATCTCTTGATAGCGACGAATACTTTTCTTCCTAAGATAATCCAGTAGTCGTCGACGCGCACCCACCATTTTCAGTAGGCCTCGTCTTGAGTGATGATCTTTACCATGAACTTTAAAATGTTCAGTAAGATAGCCAATACGCTGGCTCAATATAGCAATCTGAACTTCTGGAGAGCCGGTATCTAAGTTATGTGTCTGGTAGTCCTTTATTAGGTTGGTCTTAGTGTCTTTGGTGAGCGTCAACTAATACTCCTTCACCGTATGCGCTTATTTTTTTATCAATCAAGTCGATCCTAGCACACGACAAAAGTGCTGTAAAGGATAGTTGGTCAAGGGTTTTAACGCCCGGCTGCCCAAACAATAAGTGGGCGAATACTGCGATTAACTGGATCGGGATTACCAACAGCAACTAGCTCACCCGTTTCACTCAGAACTCGAACCGGTCCCATATCTGGTGACAGCTTTCCTGAAGTCAATTCATCCCAACTTGGTGCTCTTCCATGAGTTAGGCGAACGGAAGCCTGATCGCCAAGGTAAACGGGTGGAAGGTCTCGAAGCGCTTCGTTTGCGTCAAGGAGCACTTTATCCACAGAAGTTAGATGGTTGTTGTCTAATGAAAAGCAATCCGCGAGAGAAAATGAACCGATATGAGTTCTTCTAAGTTCGACTAAATGAGCGCCTTGCCCGAGCTTAAGCCCTAAGTCATGAGCAAATGACCGAATATAAGTACCACTTGAAACCGACATTTGAATACGAGCAATCGACCCATCAAGAGACAACAGCTGAATATCCCTCATCTCTACTTCCACAGGTGTACTAGCCACAACTATTCCGGATCGAGCCAGTGAATAAAGGCGTTTCCCTTTGTATTTTTTTGCTGAAAAAGCAGGAGGCTGCTGAACAGTTCGGCCTTCAAAATGTGTAAGTAACTGCTTAAGAGCAGAACTTTCTGGCTCAAAATCATTGGCAGGACCTACCGGCACGCCGGTTCTATCGTAAGTGTCTGTGGAGAAGCCAAATCGAAGTGTAGCGATATAAGTCTTATTCGCCTTTAATAGAAACCTGGCCAAGCGTGTTGCACGCCCCAGACAAAGAATCAACAAACCGGTCGCAAAAGGGTCCAAGGTACCAGCATGGCCACATCTGCGTTCACCAAACATTCGACGAACTCGAACTACTATATCGTGCGAGGTCGGACCCGAAGGCTTATCAATGAGAAGCACTCCGTTCAACCTCGACTGCGCACCTTCAGTCAGAAACCGACCCTTCATTATTCTCCAGGATTATTCCTTCTTCCCCAACTTCACTTTTTGTTTCATCGAAGAGTTCTTCAAGTCGAATGCTATATTCAATAGAGGGATCATAAACAAACGAAATCTCAGGAGATATCCGAAGTACAAGACGCTGTGAAAGGAGGCGTCGTATATACCCAATAGCTCCCTTCAGAGCATCCATAGTTTGTGCTTGGCAGTTCTCGTCACCAAGAATGCTTACATAGACTGTTGCATTCCTAAGATCATTGCTCATTTGTACGCGAGTGCAAGTAACTAAACCAAGTCTAGGGTCCTTAAGTTCGTGTTGTACAATTTTTGCTACTTCGATACGAACTTGTTCTGCCACCCGATCCGGACGAATTCTTTCACCATGTTTTCGTACCACAGGTTAACCAATCAGCTCCATGCTGGTTCCCACAAGTTCCGAGCCGAAATTATTTTCTAGCTCACGATTGATTGCCTCAAATTCTGACTCTAGAACTCTGCGTGCCGAAGAAACAGAAACTACTGATAGCTCAGCACGTTGCCAAAGCTCTGTATAGCCAGTTTCTGCCACCGCCACATTAAAACGACGACAGAGACGATCTTTAATAGATTTAACCACCATGCGCTTTGTTTTCAGCGAATGCGATTCCGGCATATAAAGCTCCACCATCAATAAACCCATTATAGGGGCGACAGAATTGTGACTGGACTTGCTACGAGGTGACACTACTTCTATTATGCCGTCGGCTGAACTTTCTCCATCTGGAAAGCCTCGATAACGTCACCAACCTTGACATCATTAAAGCTATCGAGCCCAATGCCACACTCAAACCCCTCTTTAACCTCACCTGCATCTTCCTTGAATCGCTTGAGGCTTGCGATTTTACCCTCAAAAACTACCACGTTATCACGTAAGAGTCTTACCTCCGCGTTTCGAAGAACCTTACCATCGGAAATGTAACAACCAGCGATAGTACCAATCTTTGGAACTTTAAAAGTTTCCCTAATTGCAGCCCGACCCAAAGTAACTTCTTTGAAGGTTGGCTCTAACAAACCCAACATCGCTTTACTTAACTCATCAGTAATGTTGTAGATAACCGTGTGTAAACGAATATCAATGTTTTCTTTCTCAGCAATCTCTACCGATGAACGCTCAGGCCGAACATTAAAACCTATGATTACTGCATTAGAAGCTAATGCCAAGGCAACATCATTGTCATTCACGGCACCAACTCCAGCATGAATTATTCTAATTTTGACCTTCTCGGAAGATAACTTGGTCAATGTATCAGTTAGAACTTCTGCTGAACCTTGGACATCCGCTTTAACTATAATTGGAAGTTCTTTTACAGTACCTTCTTCAACCTGTTGGTGTAATTGATCGAGTGTCAACCGTGCTGATGATAAAAGATCCCGTTCTCTTAACTGCTGTTGTCGAAATTCAGAAATCTGACGGGCTTTGAAGCTATCAGCATAAACTTGAAATTGGTCTCCTGCTTGCGGCAATGATGTAAGTCCAGAGATCTCCACTGGAGAAGACGGGCCAACGTTCTTGACTTTGTGACCGCGGTCATCGAGCATAGCCCGAACCTTTCCATGAACAGCGCCCGCGACAAAAGGATCCCCAACAGAAAGGCTACCATTTTGAATCAGCACATGTGCAATTGGACCCTTACCTTTATCCAATTGAGCCTCGAGCACTGTACCCATCCCTGCACGATCGGGATTCGCTTTCAATTCTCGCATATCTGAAACCAGAAGAATCATCTCACATAGAAGGTCCAACCCCTCTTGCTTTTTTGCCGAGACTTCTACAAATACGGTGTTACCGCCCCAATCTTCCGGGGTTAGTTCTAATTCACCCAATTGCTGTTTGACGCGGTCGGGGTTTGAGTTTGCTTTATCTATTTTATTAACAGCTACAAGAATGGGAACACCTGCAGCTCGCGCGTGATCAATAGCCTCTCTTGTCTGAGGCATGACACCATCATCCGCTGCGACCACTAAAACTACAAGGTCAGTAACACCGGCGCCTCTAGCACGCATCATCGTAAAAGCCTCATGACCCGGGGTATCGAGAAAAACCACACTACGTTCCTTTACACTTACGCTATAGGCCCCAACATGCTGAGTAATTCCTCCAGCCTCTTTCTCGACGACTTATGTTTCACGAATAGCATCAAGTAAGCTCGTTTTCCCATGGTCAACATGACCCATAACTGTCACCACAGGAGCACGACTTACAAGATCTTCCGGTTTTTCATCGATCGTTTCTTCAAGGAGAACATCCTCTTCAAACGAAAGGAATTGCGCCTCTGCACCAAATTGTGCAGCAATTTCTTTCGCGGTCGAAGCATCTAGCGCCTGATTTATCGTTGCCATAACACCTCGACCCAGTAAGACTTTTATGACGTCTTTGTGCTTAATCTCCAGTTTCTCCGCAAGTTCTTTAACAGTAACTCCTTCTGTTAAATTAACTTTTCGATAAATCTCGGTTGACTTTTGAGTTTGTTCTTCAATTACCGGCTTTCGTTCAGGGAGTACTTCTTCAACCACGTCAGGAGTTGCGACAGGCACAAAAGGCCTTTTGACCTTGCGCTTAGGCTTAGGTTTACCTTCCGCAGCTCCCCGTGCAGCCACTCGTTTGATCGGAGCTGCCGGGCGAGACGGTTGTGGACCTGGTTTTGCTGGATCGCGACGACCACTCGGCCTGCTGCGAGGCGCAGTTGATTTTGGCCGTACGAATTGAGAAGTAGGCCCTGGCACGAAAGATGTGCGCCGCGGTTTCTTCTCCTCAAAAACTTTTGGTGCTACGCTCTTAGGTTCCGAAGTATCTCGTACTGAATCAGCACCCGGTTGCGGCTGTGACTCAATAGGCTTATTCCCTACCAAGTCGACTTTTCGGTCCATAGGCCCAAGAACTGGAGCGACATCAATAGAAGATTCTGGCTTTGCTCCATCAGCCCCTTCGGATTCCGACGTTTTCAAGTCAACCGGACTCTCAGTCGGAACAACCTCTTCTCCTTCTGCAGGATCAGAGACTCCGATCGCCTCTAACTCACGAAGTGCAGCAGCCGCGGCAGCAGCTTCTCTTTCACGTTCCTCTTCTGCTGCTCTTCTTGCAGCTTCCT
>CAZFLB010000303.1:0-14131 GCA_964518945.1 uncultured Acidobacteriota bacterium
CAAAAATCATAAAGTCATCATCAACTTCAACAGTACTAGCCACATTTGTGTAAAGCACCCCAGCTTGTTCGAGGTATTCCCCAACTTTCCTCAGTGGTGGCATACGATCGTCAACATGCAACCCTATCACCTCAAGTCCCGAGACTTGGTATTTTTCAGAAAGCTGTTGAAAGAACGGCATCGACTTTTTACACGGACCACACCACACGGCCCAGAAATCCATCAATACTACTTTGCCCTTCAGATCTTCTGACCTAACAGTTTCACCGCTCACGCTTTCGAGCTCAAAGGTTGGTGCTGACTTTCCAAGTAAATCTACTGAAATTGTCTGGGTATTACCACTAGCGACAGCCCACAACCCCACTGAGGTAATGCAGACCCCAACAACCAAAAACATCTTCCTACATACCGTTCTAACTTCAAACATCCTACTCCTCGACATTCGGCATAGCATCTTTCAGAACTTCTACTTCCTGCTCAGCAAGCCAGCGCTCGCTGTCAATTGCTGCAGCACAACCTGTACCTGCTGCAGTTACCGCCTGGCGATAAACCTTGTCCATGACATCACCACAAGCAAAGACGCCTTCCACTGAAGTACGAGTGCCCTGTGAAACGACTAAATATCCCTGGTCATCGGTCACTAATTTACCTTGAAAGAGGTTCGTATTTGGCTTATGACCAATAGCTACAAAAAGTGCTCCCACGTCTATATTTGATTCTTTCCCAGAACTCGTATTTCGTATTCTAAGACCTTCGACTGTGGATTCTCCAAGAACTTCTATGACTTCACTATCCCAAAGAAACTCAATTTTCTCATTCTTGAATGCCCTTTCTTGCATAATCTTAGATGCGCGTAAACTATCGCGCCGGTGAATAACAATCACCTTTGTCCCGAATCGTGTCAAAAACAATGCTTCCTCCATCGCAGTGTCGCCGCCGCCAACTACTGCGATCTGCTTTCCTCTATAGAGAGCACCATCACATGTTGCACATGCTGAAACACCACGATTCTGAAGCCTTTCTTCAGATGCAAGTCCTAGCCAACGTGCAGCTGCGCCTGTAGCAATAATCAACGCTTGTGCAGAATAAGTCTCTTTCATAGTTTTGACACGATACGGCCACTTTTCAAGTTCTACATCAACAACATCCGCATAGGCTACTTCCGCACCGAATCGCTCAGCTTGCTCGCGGAAAAGATGCATCATATCTGGACCAGTGACGCCCTCTGGGAATCCGGGATAATTCTCTACGTCAGTAGTCAACATTAGCTGTCCTCCAGGAATTCCAATTGCCGGATCAGACCCTGAACCTGCAATCACAAGCGGCTCAAGCTCAGCTCTTCCAGCATAAATGGCAGCTGTATATCCTGCGGGACCACTACCAATGATAATAACCCTTCGTGTTTTATAATGATCACTCATGAACCATTCCTTGAAAACAAATGCCTGTTGTCTATATAAATTTCTGATTTAATTACCAGCTAACAAGTAGCGCACCCATGGTACGGGTGAAGATTGTAACGCAATCTAAACCTCCGACCTATCGTTAGCTTTGTGCATGCTATCCTCTTAACGATGAATACAGCTAAGGGACAATTCCGGCCCTCACGCTCCAAGGGGCAATGCTTTCTTACAGATCGTCATGTTATAGAACGGATCGTCACCTCAATAAACCCAAACGAGGGCGAAACCCTAGTAGAGATAGGTCCAGGAACCGGAGCTTTAACTATACCTATCCTAGAACAAGGAGCGAGCATTCTGGCCATCGAATCTGACACATGGCTAGTCCGCGCACTTCAAGAATACAAAACACATAGTTTGAAATTGATCGAAGCAGACGCTTCGAAACTTGACTACAATTCGGTTCTCCAATCTCATAACCTTAACTCTATACGTGTATTTGGTAACTTGCCTTACTCAGTAGCTTCCCCGATTCTACTGCGATTATTAGAAACTGGCCCTCGCCTCAGCTCCATGACCCTCATGTTTCAAAGCGAAGTTGCTGAAAGGCTTGTCGCACTTCCAAACACGAAGAATTATAGTTTTCTCAGCGTCGTTACCCAGCGCGCCGCAAAAACAAAAATTCTATTTCAAGTCCCACCTGGCGCTTTCCGACCCAAACCCAGAGTTTTGTCAACCGTCGTAGAGCTAAAAATTAGAAATAACGAAACTTATAGTTATAAAGATGAGACTATATTTCGCCATATAGTCAAAAGCCTAATGGCCCAACGAAGGAAAACTATATTCAATAATATCAGACATTTAGAGCACCATAGTCTTTCTAAAAATCAACTAACCGCTGCACTCGAACGGAGTTCCATTGACCTAACGCGTCGTGCTGAATCCATGTCCGTTGAAGAATTCACAAAAGTGAGTCGAAATTACACTCGAACGTGATAATTTTCTGTTATTATTGAAGGAGTTCTTTATCATTAGTAAGCTAAACGCCTACTAACAATGACTAAACCTTTCGATAGTAAAAAGTCTCAAAATCCATTGACCGTGGTACCCCTAGGAGGGTTAGGGGAATTTGGACTCAACATGATGACCTATCGAATGGAGGACTCAATGATTGTGGTAGATGCGGGCATAAAGTTTTCCGAGCCCGAACAACCAGGTGTAGCGTCAGTTGTCCCAGACACTGAGTACCTCAAGGAACATAGAAAAGCTTTCAGTGGAATCGTACTCACTCACGGGCACGAGGATCATATCGGGGCAATCCCCTATCTTTTGAAAGAATTCAACGTGCCTATATATGGCACTCCCCTTACCCTGGAAATGGTCCGCAACCGACTATCGGAGCACAACCTTCCTCAGGAACCGGAACTATATGAGATTAAACCAAGAGACTCATTTTCAATCGGGGCTTTTGGAGTTGAATTAGTTCATGTAACACATAGCCTAGCAGATGCTGTTGCTGTCGTCATCGATACTCCTCACGGTAAAGTTCTACACACTGGGGATTTCAAAGTTGATGATGCACCCCCTGTAGGACCTCCCATTGATTTGGCACGACTATCAGAGTTAGGCAAAGAAGGCATCCTCTGCATGCTTTCAGATAGTACAAATGCAGAGATTCCTGGGCCTACAGGTGCGGAACGCTCTGTTGAATCCGGGATCAGAAATGCCGCGAAAAATAGGACCGGAAGGGTCCTTATGTGTTGCTTTTCTTCCAGCACACACCGCATTCAACTTGCCATAAATATTGCTGCGGAACTTCACCGAAAACTATTTCTCGTAGGTCGAAGCATGATTCAAAATGTGAACACCGCACTGGACCTCGGCTATCTTCATGCCCCGAAGGGATTGGTGCAATCGACAAATGATATCAACACTTTTCCAGCCCATAAGCAGTTCGTACTTACTGCAGGAAGTCAGGGGGAACAACTAGCCGCACTAACTCAGGTCGCCAATGGTTCCCACCAACGTTTACACATTGATGTGGACGATATTGTTATCTTTAGTGCTCGCGTAATCCCAGGGAATGAAAAAGCTGTTAACAATGTTGTGAACAAGCTTTTTCGACTTGGGGTAAAAGTTGTTCAACCTGGATCGGAACAGGTGCACGTGTCAGGACACGCGAGCGCGGATGAGCTGGATATGGTATTACGCTTGATGAATCCGAAACATTTCATTCCAATTCATGGAGAATGGAAACAGTTGTACCATCACGCTAATATCGCTAGGAATACCGACATCCCCAAC
Organism: uncultured Acidobacteriota bacterium; assembly: GCA_964518945.1. GTDB lineage: Bacteria > Acidobacteriota > Vicinamibacteria > Marinacidobacterales > SMYC01 > CAZFLB01. The sequence continues at coordinate 3,705 of CAZFLB010000303.1, forward strand.
GACAATATTCTGCTGGCAGAAAACGGGGATGTCGTTCTCATAGATTCTGAGGGCTCCAAAATCGACAGTCATTTTGATACAACACCCAGGCTAGTTGATAACAGCGGCTTTGGGTTTGTAGACAAATGCACTCTTTCGGAGCGCAGAAGATTAGCCACCTCAGGAGTAATAGTACCAATGGTCACACTATCATCTGACGACGGGAGTACAGTTTCAGAGTTGCTGAGTTGTGGCTATATCAATACCAAAAACTCAGAAGACACTCTAGAAGAAGCACACAATCTCATGCAGTCAACAATTTCAAAACTTAGTAAAAGTGATAGACAAAACGATACCGTAATAGCCAACACACTCGAAAAGGAGTTAAAACGTTTTTTTCGAAAGAACTCTAATAGCCGCCCCGTAATACTTCCTGTAATTTGTGGAGAGGGATCGTGAGCGAATCTACAGCAATATTACTTGGTATCGTACAGGGGCTAACGGAGTTCCTACCAATTTCCAGTTCTGGACATTTAGTTATAACCCAACAATTGATGGAAGATTTCAAATATCCAGGATTCATGCTTGAGATTATCCTACATCTAGGTACCCTTGGAGCCGTTCTTTTGTACTTCCGAAGTGACATCGTGGTCATTTTGTCAAGTTTCAAACCGAACGCTTTCAACAAAGAAGGTTGGCAACTAATTCGACTTCTAACTATCGGAACACTACCGGCCATCGTTGCAGCACTAACACTTCATGATGCCATTTCATCAAGCTTCGAAAAAACATCAGTTGTTGGTATTTCCCTAGGGATAACCGGAATCTGTCTAATAGTATCCAGCAAGCTTCCACCTGGGACACGCAAACTGAAAGAACTTACTTCTTATGATGCCTTCTGTGTCGGACTGTTTCAAAGCATTGCGCTAGTGCCGGGAATTTCCCGTTCAGGCTTTACGATAGTCGCTGGTCTCAATCAAGGACTTAGCTATACGGCTGCAGCAAGGTTTTCTTTTCTGTTGTCAATACCAGCAATTATCGGGGCAGCAACTTTAAATGCCGGAGACATTGGGATGGTAGATAAGACTTTCTGGGTTAGCTACCTAGTTGGTTTTCTAACAGCTTTCGTTATTGGTTATCTCTCTATCGGAATAGTCATGAGATTGTTGGAGTGCCAAAAGTTTCATTTATTTGGCTACTACTGTATCTCTATGGGAGGGGCGGTACTTGCCTTCGCCTAAAGCAGCTAAACGCCGTAAGACTCCGGCCAGAACCTTGGTGCTACCCGAGCGGCTCTCTGAGACCATCGGTGTTGCTCTAACAGCCTTAGCGCTGTTGATTCTTACTAGCCTTCTCTCTTATTCCCCTGGCGACCCAGCTTGGTACTTCAAAGAAACTATTCCTCGTCCCACACACAATCTAATCGGTCCCGTCGGAGCTTTTCTTGCAGAAGCACATTTCCAAATTATCGGTCTTGCATCCTATTTACTTGTAGGGCTTCTATTCATCGCAGGTTGGAATCGATTCTGGTGTCGTCCAATTGAGTCTCTTTTAAGTAAAGTCACCGGACTAACAATGCTAGTAATAAGTTTTTCCGGTTTACTTGCCCTTGCACTCGGAGAGCTACCTCTCGCTGGTCAGCTAAAGCCTGCCGGAGGCGCACTTGGCCACCTTATTGCATCGTACCTAGTAACAATGCTGAATCCCATCGGTGGATTTATATTACTTGTAACACTTTGGTTTACAGCACTCATAGTAGCTACTCATTGGTCATTAAGTGAAGGAATGAAGTCTTTTCAGATATGGCAACGAAAAACAATCGCGGGAGGACTGACAGCAATTGCTCACTATCGGGAAAGCAGACGAAAAGAAAAACTTCGCCAGCAAGTAGTAAAAAAACATGCTAAACGGGCCAGAATTAAAGAAGCTTCGGCTGCGACCAAAGTAAAAGTTCAGACAGATGGTACATTGACACCAAATAAATCAACTCTCAGAGACGGGTCTCTCTCGCAAAAGCAAGAAATCCTTCCTTTCACAGCTAGGCGCGGCCGCTGGAATGCTCCACCATTTGGGATACTTGAGGCCCGTGGGGAAGAGTTGAAAGCAAATGAAAAAGATTTGATGGAGCGCTCAAAGGTGTTGCAACAAAGATGCCGAGAATTCTCAGTCCAAGGGACCGTCCTCCAAATTCACCCTGGACCTGTAGTTACCACTTTTGAATTTAAGCCAGACGCTGGCATCAAATACAGCAAAATTACTTCTCTGGCAGAAGATCTTTGCCTCGCTTTGAAGGCTGAGTCAGTTCGTATTGACAGAATCTCAGGAAAATCAACAGTTGGAATCGAAATTCCAAATGCACAAAGAGAGACAATTGGCCTCCGCGAGATACTAGAATCTAGCGAGTTCCAATCAAGCAATTCTAGATTAACCATGGTTCTGGGAAAAACAATCGACGGTGCATCTTACGTTAGCGACTTGTCTCGAATGCCTCACTTACTTATTGCAGGGGCCACAGGTAGTGGTAAGTCCGTCTTGCTGAATAGTCTTATCTGCTCCATTTTATATAAGTCAACGCCAGATGAAGTAAAGATGATCCTGATAGATCCGAAACGGATCGAACTTGGCGTGTATCAAGACATACCCCATCTACTTACCCCAGTCGTGACTGACCCTAAAAAGGCAAGTGACGTCTTAAAATGGGTGGTTTTCGAAATGGAAAGCAGAATAAAGATGCTTGCCTCCGAAGGCGTCCGGAATATAGACCAATACAACAATATCTTAAGAGGAGCACTCGAAGCAGGTGAAAAGAAAGAGGACGAGCACGGCTCTCCTTTGACTCCACTTCCGTACGTGATGATTGTCATTGACGAATTAGCAGACCTGATGATGGTCTCATCATCGGATGTCGAGGAAGCGATCACTCGGCTCGCTCAAATGGCCCGCGCGGTTGGCATTCACCTTGTGCTTGCCACTCAACGTCCTTCAGTAGACGTTATAACTGGAATCATAAAGGCTAATTTTCCGGCAAGAATTGCATTTCGTGTAGCCTCTCGTGTGGACTCTAGAACTATTCTAGACTCTAACGGCGCGGAACAACTTCTTGGCCGTGGGGACATGCTGCTCCTTCCTCCCGGTTCCGCTAGACTGCTCCGCCTTCATGGACCGTTCGTATCAGAAGCTGAAGTGGGTCGCTTAGTAGCCTTTTGGAGGAATGAGGGAAAACCTGAATATAACGAAGCCATACTCAAGTCACAGTCATCGGATGACATAACTCTCTTAGAAAAAGACGACCTGTTCGACAAAGCCGCAAGACTAGTCGTCGAAGCCCGCGTGGCTTCAACCTCGCACCTGCAACGGAGAATGCGACTAGGTTACAGTCGAGCAGCAAGAATTATGGTTATGTTGGACGCTGACGGGATCATAGGACCATCAGATGGGGCCAGCCGTCGTGAGGGACTTGTCCCAAAGGATTACTTTGATGAGGTTGACCACCAATCCCGTTAACATCACATCTGTAACGGCATGCATTATTGTGGCATGCCTTTCAGCAATTCCACCTGCATCGGCAGGCATACAATCAGCAGCCTCGTTGTACAGAAATGCGCAAACAGCTGAGAAGAATTTGCATACTTCAAAGAAACGAATAAGCCAAAGATCCGAATGGACCAAAGTCGCAAAAATGTATCACAGAGTCGTCCTCGCCAATCCCCAGAGCAGCTACTGCGACGATGCCCTTTACTTTGAAGCAGAAATTTACCTTGAAATCGATCGCCGCTTCAAAAATAGTTCGGCCCGACAACGTGCCCTTGATCGGTATTTACTACTTGCAAACGGGTACCCTTCAAGTAAATGGGCAAAGAAAGCTCGGCTAAATCGAGGCAAACTCTACTTAGAAGTCAACGACCTGAAAAGTGCACGAATAGAACTGCGAAAAACAACTGCAACCTGGCCAAACACCAGTGAGGGGACAGAAGCCAAAAGATTATTAGCCAACATGGCAACCGCGCAAAAGAGGTCACTAAGTTCAACCTCCCAAGGTTTGGTCCAAGTACACAATATTCGTCACTGGTCTGATTCTAGACGTGAATACACAAGAGTAGTGATTGACATGGACAAGGACATCACTTATCGACAAGAGCAACTCGAGAGCCCCCAAAGGATCTATTTCGATTTACTCGGTGCAACAATCACGAAAACCTTGGCGCAAAAAGATTTCCCAGTTAAGGGTGATTTTTTACGCCGCATTCGCGTCGGGCAAAACACACCTACTACAGTGCGAGTGGTATTAGATTTTAAAAACGTAAGTGATTACAACGTGTTCTGGTTGCCAGATCCTTATCGACTCGTCATAGACATATCGGGTGAAAAACCTCGAGAGACCTCCGTCTCAAATCGGTCAACAAATGCAGATAATTTAGCCCCTAGGTCAACGACAGAGCCTTTAGAGAATCCGGAAGATCTCCGACTAACCCCCCCTCCAAGAGATGACGGGCAGTCCATTTATCAACAACTCGGACTTGAGCCACGAAGAATTCTTATTGACCCTGGACACGGAGGACATGACCCCGGCACCACTAGCAGGAAAGGCCTTCGTGAAAAAGACCTGGTCTTAGATATTTCTAAACGAGTTGCAGAACTCCTCCGCTCCAATACCTTTGAGGTACTCATGACAAGAGATTCCGACATTTTCATTCCACTTGAAGAACGCACTGCGATAGCGAACTCTAAAGGAGCAGACCTTTTTGTGTCGATTCACATCAATGCAAGTCGAAGCACAAGGCCTCGTGGAACCGAGACATATTTTCTCAACCTGACTACAGATCCAGATGCTGCCGAAGTCGCTGCGCGCGAAAACGCATCGTCAACCAGACGACTTTCCGAACTCAATAATCTACTTCAAAAAGTCATGAACAACAGCAAAATCACAGAATCTAGGGAGTTAGCCACTCAAATTCAAGATGCGATGGCATCCACACTCTTGCCCTCAAAAAACGACGTCCGTAATCGTGGTGTGAAGAAAGCTCCTTTCTACGTTCTCTTAGGTGCACAAATGCCAGCAGTACTTGTAGAAGTCGCGTATCTCTCAAATCAAAAGGACGAAGCGCTATTGAACGATCCTAACTACCGCCAAAAGGTTGCAGAATCGATTGCGAAGGGAATAAATACCTACCACACTACACTCGCAAGAACTGCAAAGATGATACTTGTACCGCCAACTTCCATGAATTAACTTCTAAACAAACATCTCCCGTTTTCTTATTCAGGTAATGCTAAGATACTCCAGATGTATCCGTTTCTTTTAGCCTTAATATCGCAAGTGCAACAGGAAGGTATACGTTTTTTCAACCTTAAGAATCCAGACCCAACACCGTCGCTTGCCTGGTTTGTTCTTAATGCCTTTTTTTTCGTTGGAGTCGCACTGGTCATTACAATTGGTATCGGGATAGCATTCGGTAGCTTTAGGTTTTGGCTCTTATCTAAATTCCCTAACAATAAATTTAACGGTGCAGACGAAAACGATCTGGCGAAAACATTTAGGCTGACTGACTAACACGGACAACCGCTCGAAGTTCACGATTTTTGTTTGTTTTTCCTCTAATAACCTCACCATCTGTCACATGAGATGGGACATTAAATACTACTGTTTCAAAAATTCTTAAAAAACCTTCTCCTTTACATTCAATACACCAGCCAAAGAAGTCAATACCGTCACCATTACATTTTCGGCACATTTCTTTCGTCAGAAAATCCAAAGTAGCTTCAACTCCGTAGCTTGCCTGTTTTAAAGTCAAGTTCAATTCAAAGTCAGACAGTCTCGTCCTGTATCTGCTGACGGGAGCCTTACGATTTGTCTTGACGGGATCGACAAAACCGCCCGTCCATGAGACCACTGGAATTTGTCTAGCAGAGTTCGCTTCTTCACGAGTAAGCATCTCGTAAGCATCTCTGATCAGTTTAAAACCTTCTCCATCTCCTAGCCCACCATTGTCAGGATGAAATTCCTTGACACGGGCACGATAAGCACTTTTGATTTCAATGTCTGTCGCACCTTCTCTGAGGCCAAGGGTTCGATATGGATCTTGCATTTATTGAGCAGTCTCACTTAGAGCCGATTCACAAGTATGCACTGATTCCGACAAAACCCCGACAAATCGCTCTACCAGTGCCCCGGTATCAAAGATAATGGCGCGCTCAATTTCCTCTCGGATCTCATCAATCTCGTCGTGAGAAAAACTGACTGGAGGGTATCCTGATGCTTTAGCAAACATATTGATAAAAAGGTGCCCTGTTCGAAAATTGCTATTTTCAAATGGCTCAATTTCTAGGAAACGTGACAACCACAAGGCCATACGTTCTGCTACAAACATTTGACGTCCGCTCTCTCCTGATAACCACATGATCAGATTCTCCAGCTTGTCAGGTATAAATCGAGCTGGGGAAGACCGGGCATTTCGAAACTGACTCTTCTGCTCCCCTTTCCGAAACTCTACAGAATCAGCTAATGTCGCCACACGATGAACTTCTCTTATCAGATCAAGTGTAAACTTATTCGAGGATTCAGCAGCTTCTTCTACCATTGAGAGTGCCTTGAGCTGAGCCACAACCAGTCTCGAGTCTGAAGAAACCTCGTAAACCCCTGTCAATTTCAATGTATCTGTAGCACATCGCAATCGCAAGCCATCCATAGCAGAGGCATAGTGTTCCTCTTTTTTTTCCTTCAGTTGCTCTAACCTTCCCTCTAGTGAATAGGTTGAGGAGCGTTCGCTGTCTGGATGAATTGGCAGGTCTTTCATCAAAACAATTTATTTCCAGCCACACAGCAAAAAACACAGCTGCCAGCTCCGACAAAGGACAATGCTTGGGTTACCACAAAATTCCGACATTTACTCATGACCATCTCTTGACCTCAAAGATACATTTACTAGTTAGATTAAAGACAACTCCCATTGTTATCATCCCGGTGATTATATTTTCTCAACAGGACATGTCTGTTCGACCTTGCCTTACGTCCAATTATCTTTAAGAACCATGGTTGTCAAATTTCGGGCAAAAATGCTCTATAAGTTCTGAAAAGCATTTTAAAACCTTAAGCCTAGCACCGGTCGGCATTCTCATTTTCTCCTGCTCAAGCCCCCATGTTTGCGCGTTGGGTATATAAACAGCACCGAGCCCAACTTTAAGAGCCGGATTTATGTCAGAACGAGGACTATTCCCGATCATCCAACTAGCATCACGGTCTATTTCATATGTTTGCAACAATCGACGATAATCTGCACTATCTTTCTCCTCGGTAATCTCCACTCCATAAAAATAAGACTTCACACCACTTCGTAAAACTTTGTTGTTCTGCTCGTTAATATCTCCTTTTGTAAAAAGGATAAGGCGGTAGAATTGGTTAAGCACTTTTAACGTTTCGCGTACGCCCGGAAGGCATTTGATTGGCATAGCACGAATTGTCTCTCCAAAGGCATATATTTGGTCATACTCAGAGACAGATGGTGAAACCCCTAAAACATCCCTAAAGGTATCATTAAGAGATCTCGTAAATTCACGAGAACCATAGCCATATCTGGGTACATTGCGTCGCTCTATCAATTCCAATCTTTGGCGAGTTAATTCTCGTTCGCCTCCACGACTTTCAACTAAAAATAGAAATTGCTCTATTGCCTTTTCGAAAAAGACATTACTTTCCCAAAGCGTATCATCCGCATCGATTATTAGGGCTGATTGCATCTATATGTTCAGCTTCCAATATAGCGCGCATATAAAGTACGAGCTTCTATTGGATCATCCGTGCCATGAATAATCGCGCGCCCATCCCTGAAAAGAACAATCGCATGACTTCCAACTTCCGTGCGTAATAAATAATCATTGACAAAAACTTTACTCAACTTAGACAACCTCTCAGCTATGTCCTGAAGGCTTACATCTTGATTGCTTTGTGGCGACAAATGCACTGAGTTTCTTCCGCAAAGCGTCGTCGTTTGAGCCGACTTATCGATATATTGGAATTGTTGGAGCTTACACGCCGGACAATCCTTACGAGACTCCGCAAGTTTAAATGACTGAACGGATCCATCCCATAGATCAATACAATATATCTTTCCCAGAAGAGCTTCCTCTCTACCAGAAAGCAACTTCAATGTTTCAGTGATCTGAAAAGCAGCGACAGCGTGAACTATTGGAGCTATAACACCGGCAGTCTCACACGTAGGCGCAGAACCAGGAGCAGGAACATCTTGTATCAAACATCTCAAGCACGCTGTTTTCTCTGGAACAACAGTAAAGCTCATGCCATAACTACCGACACAAGCTGCGTAAACCCATGGGATATTCAATTTAAAAGAAATATCATTTAATAAGTAGCGTGTTTCAAAATTGTCAGTTCCATCAACTATTACGTCAATATCTTTTACTAACGCCGCAAAGTTTCCAGCATTCAACTCAGCTACATATGCATTGATTTTAACATCCGTATTGATACGAGCCAATTTGCGTTTAGCAGCAATAACCTTTGGCAACCCTTCCTTGCAATCATATTCATCGAACAGGCTTTGGCGCTGAAGGTTTGATTCATCAACATAATCACGATCGATAATCCGCAGCTCCGCTACACCAGCCCGAACCAGCATTTCAGCCGATACTGAACCTAACGCACCAACACCTACAACCAAAACCCTCGAATCACGAATTTTCTCTTGCCCATTTTTTCCGATTCCATCGAACAGAATTTGCCTTGAATATCGAGAACCTATTTCTGCCCTTCGAGCGACACGATTAAACTCCTTTTCACTGGGCACATCTCCTGTCCATAACTTACCCTGCTCTAAGGCCTGATGTACTAACATCTCAACGCCAGTAACAGTAGCTGCACAGCCCGCCCTTGCTCGTCTTATCAACGGTGTGATTTCAGGCGACGTAACCATGTCAAAAACTATCGATTCGCTATCGATAGTTCCAGTATCAATCACCTCGCTATTGGTACCTAATGGAGTCGCATTTACTAGCAAATTCCATTTGGTCAACGGCAGCATTGATAAAGGTTCGAGCTTGGCCTCTGCAAAACCTGCCATTTCTGTAGCCCTCTTTACGTCCCGAGCAAAAACAGTAATATTACATCCAGCGTTTTTCAAAGCGAACGCTGCGGCACGAGCGGCACCTCCTGACCCCAATAGCGCCACGTCACGTCCCCGCAAACTTCCAAAAACCTGTAATGGCCTGACAACTCCAGTTGAGTCAGTATTGAACCCTATCCATTCAGAATCTTCTTTAGTCACAATGGTATTCACCGCTCTGATTTCAGATGCGTTTTCATCCATATGATCAAGAAATGGGACAATAGACTCTTTGAAAGGACGAGTTACAGACAAACCCGACACTCCCAACCTCTTAGCGCCATCAACAAATGTGCCTAGGTCTTCCTCTTGAAAAGGCACATATACTGCGTTACGACCCAATCGAGCAAAATTATGATTGTGCATAGCCGGAGAACGTGAATTGATTACATTAGTACCTACTATCCCGTAAATCTCTGTATTTAGATCAATCGAATGAAAGTTATAGAGTTGAACCATATCTCTTAGTGCCAACTGACCAGAACCTGCCACTTGGCTTCCTTCTGCAGTCGAATACGTGAAGTCCGCCCCAAAAAAAGCCGCAAGGATCCTCACCGCCACTCCGGAAGGACCAAGAGCAATAGGTGCAAACTCTTTATTAACAGCGCGAACCTGTTGTTCTAACTCTTTAAAAACAAAAGCCTGTTCGATAGAATGAACCCTCACCGCGATTTTCACCACATCTGCATCAAGGTCTAATGCGCGCTGTACTATATCGCTAACATCTTTCGGCACACCCGAGAAGTCGTGGTGCGACAAAATCAACTTGGCCTTTCCCTTTGGAAACGGCTCCTTTAGGGACTCAATCTCAACGTCAACGTAATCAAACTCTAGCTGAGCACCCGACTTTAGTAACGCAAGTCTTTCAGCCTCAGTCCCTTTAAAAAATCCACCCTGCATTTTCGAACGGCAGGTCAAGATGTTTGGCTTTTCTACTTCTTTACAAAGACGTTCCAACAGGACATCACTCATTTGGTCTACACGAAGTTCCACAACGTCAGCCTGCTCAACACCAGTTTTAGCTACATGAATCAGTTCATCAATAGATTCAGATAACACCGACCCAACCAACTTAGTCTTTTTATCCGTCACGACAATTCCAATCCTACCTTCATTGATCTATCTTTCTTAGTGAACTATTATATTTTTTTGTTCCTACAAAACAGGCCCTTTCACAAGAAAATGTAACCAATTGAAGGGCAAAGATATAATGACACGAGCCCTTAGCATTCTAATATTGCTCTCTATTGGCAATATAGCCTCACCGCAACTTCATTTCGAATCCATTCCTGTTGAAAATATCCACCCTGGGATGGTCGGCGAGGGGCGAAC
>CAZFLB010000304.1:0-3219 GCA_964518945.1 uncultured Acidobacteriota bacterium
ACATTTTGCTCATTTAGGTGATGGGGGCCCTTAGCTACTGGGTGGTTTTTGGAAGCGAGGAGTTGTGCGTAAGACGGAACTCCAAAGGAGAGTGTCAATATTGTTGCGTATATTTTGTTCATGTATAGCATTCTAGACTCCTCCGGCTCTTGCTTCCAGCACTACAGGAAAAATCATTTTGAGAAAGAAATGATTGGTTTGAGGCTAAGTATTTTTCAGTCATGTGGCTCCTGCTAGATAGCTTACTTAAGCCAAGTAATGAGATATTATCAATGAACTCACTCAACTAACGAATTTATATTGCTATGGGTCTTTCATCTTCTTCCATCCACGCTGCTGCAGAAATACTGCGGAAAGGACGCATGCGGCCAGCTACTCCAATCGGTCACTTGCCTGAAACATGTCGTCCGCAAGACGTTTGTGGTGCGATGGCAATTCAAGAACGATTGCACGAGCTGTTAGAACAGGATGGCTTAGGGTTTGTCGTTGGTACCAAAATCGGTTGCACGACGAAGGTGATGCAGGAATACGTGGGCATGGACCATCCTTGTTTAGGCGCAATTTTCGAAAGTACCATCTTTCGTCGCGAAGCCGAACTTGATTTTGATTCGTATCTCCACGTTGGCGTTGAATGTGAGATCGCGGCAACTTTAAGTTCAGAAATTCGGCCGGAGAATGCACCTTATTCGATTAAAAGTATTACTGATTCAGTTGAGTCACTCCATACGGCAATTGAAATAGTTGACGATCGTTATTCAGATTTCATGAAACGCGTACCCGACGGAAATACCTGGATTGCTGATGATTTCTTCGGTGCTGGGGCAGTATTAGGTGAACCTGTCACGAGTTGGAAAGAGCTTGACCTTGCCACGGTTCAAGGGAAAATGAGGATTGATGGTGAAGAGGTTGGAGTTGGCTATGGTCGGGACATCATTAACGGTCATCCACTTGAAGCTTTGGTTTGGCTTGCTAATTACCAAGCGGAACGTAATCGCAATATTTCGAAAGGTTGGGTTGTTTTGTTAGGTAGTGTAGTTCAGACCAACTGGGTAAGTAAGGGAAGCACGGTCACAGTTGAAATTGACGGTTTAGGGCGAGCAGAAGCAACATTCGAGTGAATTTTAAAAACGCTCATTAAAGAGTGCAATGTCATAATAGGTGCTAATACCGAGGAGGTTTCACTTGTTAAAGTTATATTCTGGTACGGCTATTGTCTTATCTTTGAGTATATTTCTTAGTGTGTTTGCTATAGCGACTGATCAACCTAAATCAGAGGTTCCCAGCGTTAAAGTGCCGCTGCGTGCCGGCTTGGGCGCGGCTCATATACCTATAACGACAAGTTCATCGTTGACGCAGGACTATTTTGATCAAGGACTTCGTTTGCACTTCGGTTTCTGGATATCAGAGTCACGTCGATCCTTTGAAGAAGCTATTCGACAAGATCCGAAAGCCCCGATGCCTTATTGGGGTAAAGCTTGGGCTTACGGACGCTATCACAATAACGGTGCTCCGTCGGAGCGAGACCTGGTAGTCTCCTACCAAGCTATTCAAGAGGCATTGAAGCGTAAGGATAAGGGAACGCAACTCGAGCAAGGATTGATCCATGCGATGTCTCAGCGGGTTGCCAAGGACCCGAAAGCACCTCGGGATGCTCTTGATGCTGCCTATGCTAAAGCTATGAGGGGACTTTCTGAGCAGTACCCCGAAGACGTCAATGTGCTCGTATTGGCAGCTGCAGCTCAAATGAATACGTCACGGTGGAATTATTGGAATTTGGAAGGCAAACCCAATGATGAGAATACAGAGTGGTTTGTGAAAACACTTGAAAAAGCAATGGAAATCGAACCCAAACACTCAGGAGCTATTCATTATTACATTCACGGTGTAGAGGCCTCAGACGATGTATTTCGTGCCCGGGCAGGTGCCCGGCAGCTTGCCTCGACAGCTCCTAATTTGGCTCACCTTGTCCATATGGGTTCGCATATCCTCATTCAGACTGGGGACTATGACCATGCTGCTGATACAAATATTGATGCTGCAATGGCAGATGAACTTTATATTGGACAGCCTGATCAAGAGGGAGTTTATCCACTTGGCTCCTACCAGCACAATGTTCATTTCGTATGGGTAGCTGCATCGATGGAAGGTCGAAGTTTAGTGGCGCTTCAACAGGCGCAAAAACTTCGGGATAAGGTCTTTAACACTATTCCTCACCAGGTCATCAAGCAGTCATCGAGGTATCAGAATTACATGTCTTCGAATTTTTATACCCTGACTCGCTTTGGTTTTTGGAATGATATTCTGAGTCAGCCAATGCCACCAAAAGAGTTTAAGTATGTTACGGCGATGTGGCATTATGCTCGAGGCATAGCTTTTGCGAAAAATGGTAATTCTGAAGACGCTTGGAAAGAGCACAGTGCTCTCTTAGCCATTGCCGACGGAGATATTCTCGGTGGCCCTAGCTTAAGTGGCATGGGGAGGAGAGAAAGGTCCACATCTCCCTATCAGAAAGATACCAAGAATCTAATCATGCTTGCAGGAAATGCTATGGCTGGGGAAATTGCTGCTACCGAACAAGACTGGGAGGATGCCATCTCCTACTTAGAGAAAGCAGTGGTTCTACAAGACGATCTTACTTACGCAGAGCCTCCTCCATGGCATTATCCTACGCGCCATTCTTTGGGCGCTGTCTTAATTGAAGCGGGACGGCCGGAGCAGGCAGAGGCGGTTTACCTAGATGATTTGAAGATGTGGCCTGAAAATGGCTGGTCACTCTTTGGTCTAATGCGAACCCTAAGAGACCAAGGTCGTATGGATGAATCGAGACTAGTGGAGAAACGGTATCTCAAAGCGTTTGCAAGGGCGGATGTTGTGCTGTCTTCCACTCGGTTTTAGGTTAGTGTGGGAACACCATGTAGTAGTAAAAAACTAAGTTGTAAGTGAGCAGCTTTTGTAAATTTTTTTAAAGTCCGATCGTAAAATTGGTGAAGCCTCTAATTGACAGGGTAGCGTGCGAGATGATGAGACATGTTTTCTTTGTGACATTGATTCTCTTGGCAGTTGGCACATTTTCTTTCCCCGATCAAAGTACGTTGCCCGAATTAACATGGCGAAATATTGGGCCTAATAGGGGTGGTCGATCTATAGCGGTTGCAGGAAGTGTACTTAGGCCTCATGAGTATTACTTTGGTGCGGCGGGTGGGGGGTTGTGGGAGGGAA
>CAZFLB010000305.1:0-2553 GCA_964518945.1 uncultured Acidobacteriota bacterium
GATTACTTTATTGTCAAGGACATTATCGATGCCATACGCGAGGACAAAGAACCCCGTATTGACGTCTATCGTGCCCTTGATTACACATTGCCGGGACTCATGTCAGCTAAATCTATTGCCCTTGGCGGCATGCCTGTCAAAGTGCCCGATTTTCGCTCTGGTCAGTGGGGGTAAAGAAAGGTGGACACACCTATCCTTAGCTACGGTGGCAAGGGGTCTGGTCGTCCCATATAGATGCACGCATCCTCTAAAGCTAATATCCTAGATGCTGCAACTTCCATTGCGAGCCTAAGGATTATTGTGAGTGAGTGACCTGATTCGGGTTGGTATCGCGGGGGCACGACGAGGACGTGCTTTTGTCACAGGGCTGAGGGCCATTCCGGGTGTAGAAGTCACAGCTCTGTGCGATATCGATGCTGATTTTCTCGCAGAGCAGGCCGATGCTCATGGCATCCCTGGTAGATTTCTGGATTACACCGACCTTTTGAACACTGATATTGATCTAGTGATTGTTGCTACACCTATGCAGCTTCATGTGCCTCAATCAGTCGCAGCCCTGGCAGCCGGCAAACATGTAATGAGTGAAGTAACAGCAGCGGTATCAATAGAACAGTGCAAGGAACTGCTGGAAGGGGTGGAAGCAGCCAAAGCCTCGGGTCTAAAGTACATGATGGCCGAAAACGTGACCTACTTTAGAGATAATGTCGTCATACAGAACATGGTGGAGCAGGGCCTATTCGGGGACATTTACTATGCGGAAGGGCAATATATTCATAATTTAAAGAATCTTCGTTCCGCTATTCCGTATTCCAATGCAGATGGCTCTCCTACCTGGCGGGCTCGTTGGTTAACTGGTGTCAACGGCTGCACATACGCCACACACCCTATTGGCCCCCTGCTGGAGTGGTTTCAGGCCAAGGTAGATTCTGTTGTGTGCCTTGGGACCGGCCGACATACGGTTCCGAAACAGGTTGCTGAGGACAGCACCACAATGCTGTGTAAAACAGATTCTGGTGCGCTACTGAACATTCGTGTAGACATACTGTCAAACGGACCTCACTCCCCGCGGCAAAACTATCATGCACTTCAGGGGACAAAAGGGTGCTTTGAGGCAGCCAGAGGACTTGGAGATAAGCCAAAGATCTGGCTGGATCGGTTGGAAGCTGGCGCATCAGGCCACGAAAATATTGATACGGATCCCTACCAGCTGTATGGGTGGGATTATGGCCAAAATACGCGTGGAGTCGGGACAAAGGAAATTACTTTTGCATGGCGCCCACTGGAAGATCTGGCAGATGAATTTCTGCCCGAGATGTGGCGGAATCCTCCACCGGCAGCCCTTGCAGCCGGCCATCACGGGTCCGATTACTTTATTGTCAAGGATATTATCGATGCCATACGCGAGGATAAAGAGCCCCGTATTGACGTCTACCGTGCACTTGATTACACATTGCCGGGACTCATGTCAGCTAAATCTATTGCCCTCGGCGGTATGCCTGTCAAAGTTCCCGACTTCCGCTCTGGCCAGTGGGAGTAAATAGCGCTCGCCCAGGCTAGCTTCATAGGAATTAGGAAATCAGATATCTAACCGAGACTCAGATTTTGCCTAGGTGCAATATATTCATCAGGCGTGCCAACGGATTCCAAGAACTGGACGTACTGATCCCTCAACCTATCGGCTATCTCGATATTCCCGCTAATCACATTGTGTGTGTGCCCGGGGTCAGTATTGTTGTCATATAGCTGCGACAAGAGTGCAGCATCGCTAGCTACCTCGCGACGCCTGAGACTATCAATGGCCTCGGTAAAGATAGTGCCGTCTTGGCTCTGGCGCATATTGTCTGGCACGTTCGACGGGTCTTCAGACTCGCGAGCCCCAAGGATGAGCGTCCAATCTCGCGTTCTGATTGAACTTGGCCGTCCAGCTACCGGCCCTATGATTGTATGTGAAGAAACCGCATAGTCACGAATGCCCGCCACTTCACCACGAACCAGGGGCAGAACTGAGTTTCCGTGTGTAGTACCAGTAGGGCTGACGTTGGCCATATCAAGGAACGTCGGCATTAAGTCCATGGGCTGAACAAATCCATTGATTCTCTGTCCGGGGCGAGTTGCCCCGGGGATATGAGCTATCAAGGGTATCCGGGTGACTTCAGGAAATAATGGGTGCGGACTTGCCGGCCCATTTTCCTCGATGATGCTCTTGCCAATGATTCCGTGCTCACCAAAGTAAAACCCATGATCTGACAGAAACAGGAGCGCTGTATTTTGCCATAGGTCAAGCCTGTCCATGGTATCAAGGATCACTCCAAGCCAATGATCCACCATCGACACCTCACCGCAATAGCAAGCGTGGGCATGACGAAGTTCCGAACGGCTCATAAAATCTTGCCAGTACCCGTAAATTGGATATGTAACTTTGTCTCCACTGTAGCCTGGATCATACTTGTCTACGTACCATTCGGGGGGATCCCATGGCTCGTGCGGGTCAAACGTGTCGACGTGCAGGAAAAAGGGTCCATTATCATGATTTCGCTCTAACCATTGTGCTGC
>CAZFLB010000306.1:0-11334 GCA_964518945.1 uncultured Acidobacteriota bacterium
ATCGGGAAGCGTCAGAGCATGCACCGAAAAAGACCGGGCCCTCTGTAATTAAAAAGACCTTTAGCTCAAGCGAATCTCTCCAAAATAGAGATTTTTCTAAGATGACTGAAGATGAAATTGAAGCAGTACAACGACTGATGATTTCCCTTGCCTGTAAACTCGGTGATCGATTGACCCGACGGTATCGTATAAGTGGCAAGAAACACATCGCTTGGAGGCGGACGCTTCAGATTAAATTACGCTATGGCGGTGAATAGTTGAAGTTTGCACATTGCAAACCTCGCCGTAAGCCACGACCGCTTATTTTGCTCGCAGATATAAGTGGTTCGATGGAGCACTACACGAAAATACTACTCCATTTCTTTTATGGTTTGACGCAAACATCGCATGGCAACGTTGAAACTTTTACTTTTGGAACTCGGTTAACTAGAGTGAGTACACAAATGCGAGATCGAAACTTTGATAGTGCGCTAGCTAACATCTCTAGTACAGTTCAAGATTGGTCTGGGGGCACTCGTATAGGTGAGAGCCTACACAAATTTAATCGTGATTGGGGGAGAAGAGTATTGGGCCGAAATGCGGTGGTTATTCTTGTAAGCGACGGTTGGGATTGTGGTGACCCTAAATTGCTTTCTGAAGAGATGCGACAACTAGAAAGGTCTTGTAGGCGACTCATTTGGCTCAATCCTCTGCTTGGCTCAGAGGATTATGAACCACTAACCCGCGGCATGATGGCCGCTCTCCCTCACATCGACGACTTTTTGCCAGTTCACAACATATCAAGTTTGGAAGAGTTGTCAGGGCATTTAGAAAATTTGAAACAATGATGGAGGTCGTTCGCTTTACCGCGAGCTTTGCAAACAAACTGTTATATTACAAAGGGATGGATATTGAGTTGTCCCCAAATGAATTTACGTAGTGTATTAGCTTTGGTTAGTTCCAAAAGCTAGAGAGAAGTCATGAGTATTCAAGATATTGTCGAGGATGTAGAACGGTGGTGTGATGAAGGGGCTGATATAGCTTTGGCAACCGTTGTAAAGACATGGGGCTCTGGCCCTCGCCGCCCTGGCGCAAAAATGGCATTGACATCAGATTCACGACTTACAGGTAGTGTAAGTGGTGGTTGTGTGGAATCTGCAGTGGTTGAAGAAGGAAAGGAAGTGCTTAAGACCAGAGAGCCTAAACTACTGACATTTGGAGTGGCGGATGAAACGGCATGGGATGTTGGCCTGTCTTGTGGGGGCACTATTGAAATTTTCGTCGAAGTTTTGAAAGAGGAAGTATTCGGTGCTTTGGCGACTGCATTTCGTGAGGAGCGCGGGATTGCAAAGGGAACTGTTATTAGCGGGGTTGATGCTGGAAAAACAATTATTGTTACAAACGAAACCTCTAGTGATGTTGGTATTGAAGCCTTGGCGCACCAGGTTCTTAGAGCAGGAAGATCCGACAGCGTTGTTCTTGAAGATGACTCAGTTGTTTTCATTGATGTGGAGTTGCCACGTCCGGTTTTGATTATGGTGGGAGGTGTGCATGTTGCGGTAGCGTTGACTTCGGTTGCCAACTCTTTAGGATATCGAACTGTTGTTGTGGACCCGAGAGGTGTTTTTTGTAGTGAAGAGAGGTTCTCTCACGCTTCAAAAATCGTTCGTGCATGGCCAGATGATGCGTTAAGGACGATTGGGATTAATCGATCAACTGCCGTTGCAACACTAACGCATGACCCAAAACTCGATGATCCAGCGCTGGAGGTAGCTCTTTCAAGCGACGCGTTTTATGTGGGAGCTCTTGGTAGTAGGCGTACACATGACAAACGTTGTAAACGTTTGTCAGATCGGGGAGTCTCGAATGGAGACCTTGCGCGTATCAAGGCTCCTATTGGACTATCAATTGGCTCACGCTCTCCCGAAGAGATTTCACTTTCAATTATGGGTGAGATTGTTGCAACGAGGAATGGAGTAGAGCTGTGAAATTAGCAGTGGTGCTGTTTGCTCTGATCGGCAGTTCTCAGATGGGGGGGGTACAAGAGCGGCGCTTCGACTTTACTTATGTGGTTGATGTCGATATTCCCGAAGGTGCAAAAGATGTTCGGATGTGGTTGCCCTATCCAAAACGGGATGATCACCAGGATATAAGATTATTGGCGATTGAATCTCCCGTTCCGACAACTGTTTATCAAGAATATGAGTATAGGAATTCCATGTTGTTTCTTTCAGTTTCAGCAAATGAATTTACCCACATAACTGTAGAAATGAAGTTTCGTGTCACGCGAAGAGAGCACAAAGAGAGTGACTTCATAGAGTTGGAGGATCCAGAAGGATATGTAGATTCGAGTGCAGCCCGATGGCTTGGACCTGACCGGTTGATACCTTTTGATGAAAGGGTTAGCAGGAGGGCGGTACAGATCACTGAAGGCCATCAAACAGTTGTTGATAAAGCGAAGTCGATTTACGACTATGTTGTAAATAATTTCAGCTATGGCGAGGTCGGAAAAGGCTTGGGAAGAGGTGACATCAACTTTGCTATGAACAGCAAGACAGGTAATTGTGCTGACTTCCATGCTGTTTTTATTGGGTTAAACCGTGCTGTAGGTATTCCCGCAAAGTTTAAGATGGGGTTTTTAATTCCTGTCGATCAGGTAGGGGATGAAGGCGAAGAAGAAGGAGAAAGAGAAGTTGATGGGTAGCACTGTTGGGCGGAGTTCTATGTTACTGGGTATGGATGGGTTCCTGTAGATGCGTTGGAAGGTAAGCGAAATCCTGACAGGCGAGAGTATTTTTTTGGTTCACATGATGAAAATCGTGTTGAATTCACTGTCGGGAGAGATATCAAGTTAAATCCCCAACAAAGTGCCTTACCGTTGAACTTCTTCATTTATCCGCATGTGGAAATCGATGGTGAGCGGTTAGGTAATGTTCAACAGAGGTTTTTCTTTAAGAATTTTGACTAGTGGATGTAATGAAAATTTTTTAATAGAGCTAGGTGCTATGTATTGTTGTTGATTCCTTAGTGTTTAATATTCTCTAGTTTCATTGTAGTAAAGATGGCTATCAGCTGATACTTCACTTTCCAAATAACCATTTGTAGGTATGAATTGGTCATTTCATTTGCTAGATCCATTGTTAACACAGTCCGGTTTTATTTAAGTTTCTAAGTTGTGTAGGGATATGCATATTTTTATGGATGAAGGATTGAAATATGACTAGCAAGCACCCAAAACTGCTCAGCGCACAAAATGCGTGCCTTATTGTTGTGGATCTTCAAGAGCGGTTTGAGTCTGTAATTAAGGACTTTGATTCTGTTGTCGCAGGCACCACGGTGCTTATTAAACTGTTTCGTATTTTAGAGCTGCCAATAATTATTACGGAACAATACCCAGAAGGGCTAGGAGAGACTATTTCGAGTGTTTCAGCTGCGTTGGTTCCAAGATTAAAGAAATATAAGAAAACTTGCTTTAGCTGTTGTGATAGTGATGAAGTTTCCAAGGAACTGTTATCCCTACGCGCGACGGAAGTTTTGATTTGTGGTGTTGAGACACATGTCTGTATTAGTCAAACTGCGCACGGTCTTAGGCAAAGAGGTCTTTCGGTGCACGTAGTAGTGGATGCTGTAGGGTCTAGAAAGTCTATAGATCAAGATTACGCTCTCAGAAGAATGGAGCAAGCTGGCGTTGTGCTAACTACAGCTGAAACCGCAGCATTTGAACTACTTGAGGACTCTCGACATCCAAAATTCAAAGAAGCTCAGGCTTTATTCAAGTGACATCTTCCCTTGTTCTGCGATTCGATGCTGTCTCTAAACAGTATGACCAACCAAGTGGAAGTGTTGTTACGGTGCTTGATGATGTTTCTTTCGAGATTGAAGCAGGCAAAAAACTTGCTATCACCGGTCGTAGCGGTAGTGGTAAGTCGACACTGCTGCATTTAGCGGCAGGCATAGACGTTCCGAGTTTTGGAAAGGTTTATGTTGGAGGTCAAGATCTTAGTGTGTTAGGTGATAACAAGCGCACGTTGCTCCGGCGTGACCAAATTGGTCTGGTTTTCCAATTTTTTTACTTATTGCCAGGACTCACAGTTTTTGAAAATGTTGTGCTTCCTGGATGGATCGCTTCAGATGGGGATTTGAAGGAGCGTGGCTATGAGTTGCTAGATAGGGTTGGACTTATGTCTCAAGCGTACAAAATGGCTGCCAATCTAAGTGGAGGAGAGATGCAACGTGTAGCTATTTGTCGAGCGCTTTTAAGGAAACCAAGATTGTTACTAGCGGATGAACCGACGGGTAATTTAGATGACAAAAACTCTGAACTTGTAATGGACCTTTTGATGCAGCTTGTCGAGGAAGAGCGAAGCACACTTTTGTACGTTACCCACAGTTCAGCACAGGCAGCTCTTGCTGACGATAGTCTAAGCCTGCAAAGCGGAAAGTTACATAGTTAGTGATACGGTACTACCTGCGTTCCTTAAGAGTACAGTTCAGGAACGGTAAGGTCCTATGGTTACTGAGTCTGTTTGGCGTTTCGTTAGGTGTTGCCTCAGTAATCACGATTCAAATTATCAACTTTAATGCATTTGCCGCGTTTCGCGGGAGCATGCAGGCGATAAGTGGGTCTTCTGACCTGACGGTTGTTGGCACCTTTGCTACTTTTAGAGAAGAGTTGTATCCCAGAGTTCTAGAGACTGATGGCATTATTGCTGCATGGCCCATACACCGTGTAGATGTGGCACTGGTTGAAGACGACCCTGTTTTTCTAGAAGTGATTGGTGTTGACTTTTTTCTATCAAGGGATGCCCCGTGGAATGGGTTACAAATCGATGCGTCTGATGTGCTTGGCCAGCAAGGCTGGGCAATGTTTACTCCTTCTCTAGCTCGTGAACGAGGTTGGCAGATTGGTGACCGAATTTCTGTAACCGTTGGAACACGTAGGGTTGAACTTGTAATAGGTGCTTTTTCGAATTTTCGAAATTCGGTGCCGTCGGCGAGCCCGCGGATCGTATTAATGGATCTTGCTCAAGCGCAGTCGCTTTTTGGAACACATGGGGAACTTCATCAAATTGATGTCAAACTTGCAAATGATGCACGATTGGATCTTGTGGTCGATGCTCTTGAACACAAGCTAGGTGACAGTGTAAGAATTATTACCGCTGAAAGAAGAGAGCATCAAGTTGCTGACCTTTTGTCGGCGTTTCGGCTCAATCTACTAGCGTTGAGTATGGTGAGTGTGTTTGTAGGAGGTTTTCTTGTTTTCAGCAGTGTTCGTGCGGCACTCGTAAGGCGTCGTACAGAATTTGGTCTCTTACGTTCCATAGGAGCGACCCGCAGACAATTGATGTGTTTGCTATTAGGAGATGTCGCATTACTGGGGTTCTTTGGAATTGTTGCCGGTTTGCCGCTCGGCTATTTCGTAGCTCTTGTAAACGTTGACAAGGTTAGCGCTACATTATCCAATTTATATCTTCTTGAAGAAATTCACCAGCTTGAAATCTCCCCTTGGGTGTTTGTTCTTGGAAGTGTAATCGGGTTTATTGGTGCGGGACTTGGTGCACTTGGACCTGCGGTTGAGTTGGGTCGCAAAGACATTCGCTCTCTTTTGGCGGCATTCTCCTTGCATGAGCATGCTCAGGCAAGGGTAATGTCAAAATTTTGGATTGGCATTGTGCTTCTAATTTTGGTTTTTGTGATTTATTTACTCTATGGAAGTTTGTGGAGGCCAGCGGGGTTTGTACAAGCATTTCTTTTGGTTATGGCGATACCTTTGCTTGTTCCTTGTTTTGTACGTTATGCAGCGAGACTCTCACGAGTAAGTTCATTTGGTTTTGCTTACGGTGTTCAAGGTCTTGGCCGTCACTTGGACTCCACATCTACAGCTGTTTCTGCTCTTGCAATTGCCGTTAGTATGGTCGTTGGGGTAACTGTAATGATAGGGAGTTTTCGTCATACCCTTGAGGTCTGGATTAGCAACACTATTCAAGCGGACATTTACATTTCGACCCATTCATCAAATCGTTCTAGGGGCAATGCCGGTATAGATAATGCAACCCTTGAACAACTTGTTGGCCATCCCTCAGTTGAATATGTAGATAGGCTCCGACAATTGTTTGCTAATAGCAATGGTCGTCGTTTTTTCCTGTCTGGAGTGGATGGGGGAGTACCGAAGGAACGATTTCACTTCATTCATGGTGGCGAAGATGAGATTGCCAAGGATTCTGTGCTTGTTGGAGAGCCGCTTGCGCACAAAATCGGTGTTGATGTCGGTGACAATCTAGTTGTGGATGGGCCGAAGGGCAAAATATCCATTCCTATTACAGGTATTTATTATGACTATAGTAGTGAACTTGGTTCAGCTTTCATGAATATGGAGACTTTTACTAATTACTTTGGAGAGAGAGACGTAAATAGTGTTGCTCTTTATTTGAGTGCCGATTCAGATGTTGAAAGCGTAATAGATGAATTGAAACGAGTTTTGGGAGAGAAGCCCGTTCGGTTACGAAGTAACCGTGGTATTCGTGAGGGCGCAATGCTTGTATTCGAGCAGACGTTTTCGATTACAAAGCTTCTGCACTATTTGAGTCTATTTATTGCGGTTTGCGGGATCACTTTGTCGCTTGTTGTTCTTGCCAGGGAACGCAGTTCTGAGCTGGCGCTTTACCGCGCGTTGGGAACTTCACGGCTGCAAATATTTAGAGTATATCTTGGGAAGGGTCTTGGTATAGGCATAGCTGGTTTGCTACTTGGTACTGTTTCGGGCGTTGGGTTTGGTTTTGTTTTGACTTATGTAGTGAATCCGGCCTTTTTCGGTTGGACTATTGCACTTCATTGGCCGATACAGCAGCTCATTTGGCAAACTGCAGTTATTCTATTGTCTTCGCAATTGGCTAGCTTGTATCCAGCACTTTGTGCCAGCAGGATCCCAGCAACGGAACTTCGGAGAGAGGATCTCTGAAAGATGCGTTTGGTATTTGTTTTATTGGGCGCAATGTTAACTTCAAGTGACTGGCGTGCTGCAACACCCAGCTACGATTGGTCGTTTCCTCGTGACCACTGGGCTCATGATGACTACCGGACGGAGTGGTGGTATTTCACTGGGCCCCGTGAAAGCGCGTTGGGCCCAAAGAAGGAATTTGCATATCAGTTCACGTTTTTTCGCGTTGGTCTTTTACATGATGAATCTACATTAGATTCGAACTGGGCTGCGACGCATCTTGTCATGGGACATGCAGCGGTCATTGACCTTACAACTGGTCGGCGTTTTTTTTCAGAAGTAAGATACCGAGAGGTTCCATTCCTTGCTGGGTTCGCGCAGTTTCCGGAGCGGCAAATTGGATGGTGTCGTGGCCCAGCGGGTACGAAAGAGTTGTGGACTCTGGATTGGAATGGGAGTGGATTTGATTTTTCTGCCAACGATGGAGACCAGAATGTGGGCTTTCGACTGAGCACGAAAGCGAGCAAACCTTTGGTGTTGCACGGACCTAATGGATTTAGTCAGAAAAGTGAAGAGCCTGGCTCTGCGAGTCAGTATTACAGTTTTACGAGGCTTGAAACAGTTGGAGAATTAAAAGTAGCCGGTGTTGAAACTCAGGTTAGGGGAACGAGCTGGATGGATAAAGAGTTTAGCTCATCACATCTTAGAAAAAATCAAATAGGTTGGGATTGGTTTAGCTTGAGTCTTGAAGATGGTCGCGATTTCATGCTCTATTTGATGCGAGATGAGGACGGTACGGTTGATTTTGCTAGCGGGACTGTTGTTTACGACAATGGCACTACACGCTTTCTAAAGGAGGAAGACTTTACAGTTGAACCACTTCAATTTTGGACGAGTTCTGAGACAAGAGCACGTTATCCGATCCGTTGGAAGGTGGCAATCCCGAGTGAGGGTGTTGAATTTGACATCCGGCCTTTGTATGAAAATCAAGAAAATAAAAGCCGACTACCTGGTGGTGTGCATTATTGGGAGGGTTCTGTGCTGATAGAAGGCATGATTGAAGGAAGAGGTTTTGTGGAACTTACTGGTTACGGAGAGGGTAATCGCCCGCCCGTTTAGTTCCAATAGACATTCAAAACCGTCGGATGGTAGACTCGCGACTTAATCTAGATTTGGTGAAGTTGCTCAGTTAGGAGGGGACATGGACGGATTAGAGGCTATTTTCCGATGGATGCATATTTTTGTTGGTATTCTTTGGATCGGTCACCTCTACTATTTTAATTTCGTAAATGGTCAGATGGTCGCTAAGCTTGACGCATCTGCGAAGCAGCAGGTTGTCCCTGAGCTTATGCCACGAGCGCTGTTCTGGTTCCGTTGGGGAGCTGCATGGACATGGATCACTGGTGTTTTGTTGCTTATGCTGGTTTATTACCATGGGGAGCTGGTTCTTGAGGCGGGCGCAACTTGGGGTGCTGGCCCGATTGTGATGGTATTGATTACTTTTTTTGGTGTTTTTGTCTACGACAGTATTTGGAGCAGTGGTCTTAAGAGTAATTTACGTGCTGCATTTGGGGTAACGTTTCTATTGTTAGGGGTAGTCTTGTACCTCTTTGTTAATTTTGGGGAATTTACTTATCGTGCCACATTGATTCATACAGGTGCACTTTTTGGAACTGCTATGGCTTTCAACGTTTGGTATCGTATATGGCCGGCACAACAAAGGATTATTCGCGCTGTTAAAAACGGAGAAGCGCCTGATGCTGCTGATCCGGCACTTGCTGGTTTACGCTCGAAACATAATACCTATATGTCGTTGCCCTTATTTTGGGCCATGATTGGTCAACATACCACCTACTTCTCTGGAGGCAACTTAGGTCTATCAACGGGAAGTTACTGGATCGGCTGGTTGGCAATTATTGCACTGTCTTGGCACATTATCTGGCAGTGTTATAAGAAGGCCGGAAGTATTGAGGGTTTTTAGGAAGTGTGGTTTTTAGCGTTTTTTCCTCTTGCCCTAATGGGCGTAGAGCAAAGAGAGGTCTTGCCACAACCAAAAATTGTACTGATTAATGCAAATGTGATTGACGTTCGCACTGGAGATATTGATGCCAATGTCTCTGTTTTACTCGAAGGCGGTCGCATCTCGTCGATAGGAAATACGGTACAGCCCGTTGATGTTGATACCATTGATCTTCAAGGATCATACGTGCTGCCTGGTTTAATGGATGCCCACACGCATCTCGATTCACTTGATGCAGCGAGTCGTGCTTTGCGATCTGGCGTTACTACTCTAAGAGGCGCAAGTGTCGGCTCTTATCGTGACGTCGTCATAGGTGAGATGGCTGATGCGGGGATTATAGCGGGCCCGGAGTATCTTGGTGCTGGTGTATATGTAACCCCTTATATTGGCACTGGTGTTTTAGCAGACCCAAATCTTATCCACCTAGGTGTGCCCCTTCAGTCAGAAACCGATCTTCGCACGCTGGTTCGAACAAATATTGAAAATGGTGCTCGTGTTATCAAGACCCGAGGAACTGAGCGTGCAGGCACACCGACGACTGACCCGCGAGAACAAGTCTATACTTCAGAGCAATTGCAAGTGGTTGTTGATGAAGCAAGTAAGAATGGAATCGCGGTGCTCTGTCATGCTCACGGTGATGAGGGTGCTTTTGCTGCGGTGCTTGCAGGTGTAAGGAGTATTGATCACGGTACTTACATGTCAAATAAGACATTAAGTCTTATGAAAGAGAAGGACACATACTTTGTTCCAACCTACGCGACAATGATTGATCTTATAGAACCAGGTGGAGACTATGACAATCCTGTAGTTAAGATCAGAGGTCTCCACATGTTGCCCCGGATCCAAGATACTTTCAAGCGTGCCCATAAAATGGGTATCCCAATTGTTACTGGAGCGGATACTAGTTATGGGCCTGAAAGTGTTACCCGTATTACGACGGAAATTGTTAACTTTGTGGAGCTCGGGATGACACCTCTTGAAGCGATTCAGTCTGCTACATTGTTAGCGGCTGAATTGTTTCAGATTGACGAACGAACGGGTGTGATTCAAGAAGGTTTAGAGGCTGATTTGATGGTGGTAGCTGGAAACCCGCTTGAGGATATTCGTGTAATACAAGATGTTGTTGTCGTGATAAGTAACGGTAGGGTAGGACTGAATCGATTGCCATTTGCTAAACACTAGTAAGAAAATGGTTCGAGTGCTGCTCGTGCATGTCGATGCTTCTGTAAGGTTGAAAGACTGGTTATCTCCTTCCCTTACCGTTTGGTAAGCTAAAGTTGTCGATAAATATTCGCTGTCGGCTTTTCTAGGTATTAAAATACTAGTTGTCTCCTCACTGTGACTGGCGACAATCGCCAGTTTTGTCCGTTCTGGAGTGGATGGGAGAATGCCGAACTTTATGGAACGCATGGGTTTCGAATATAGCGAAGAGCAAATAGAATTACGTCGTGCAATACGTGACTTTGCACAGAGCGAAATTATTCCAAATGCTGCAGAGTGGGACGAAAACGAACTGTTTCCAGTTGAGACAATTCGTAAGCTCGGTAAACTCGGCTATCTAGGCACCATATTTCCTGGACAACTGGGCGGAGGAGATATGAGCTACGGTGACTATGCAGTTTTTGTCGAGGAACTTGCTAGAGCAGATGCCTCCATTGCCATTACTGTCGCAGCCCACACTTCTCTCTGTGCAAATCATATTTACGAACAAGGAACGGATGAACAAAAGGAAAAATTTCTAAGGCCTCTTGCTAGTGGTTTGTCATTAGGAGCTTGGAGTTTAACGGAGCCAACTGCAGGTAGTGATGCTGGCGGAACGAAAACGAACGCTGTGCTTGATGGAAATGAGTGGGTTATTAATGGGAGTAAGACGTTTACGACAAATGGTTCAGTGTGTGATGTGGCAATTGCAATAGCAGTGACTGATAAGGAAAAAGGGAAGCACGGAATTTCGTCCTTCATTGTTGAAAAGGGAACTCCTGGATTTCGATCAGGGAAAAAAGAACGTAAGTTGGGGCATCGCGCATCTGACACATCTGAGATGATTTTTGATAATTGCCGAGTACCCGAAAGCTATCTGTTAGGAAAAAGAGGAGAAGGGTTTATTGCTTCTTTACGTGTTCTCGATGGTGGGAGAATTAGTATAGCTGCATTGTCAGTGGGAATAGCGCAAGCCGCTTTTGATTGTGCCCTTGGCTATGTACATGAAAGAGAACAGTTTGGGCAGCCGATCGGCTCATTTCAAGCAATTCGATTCAAAATTTCTGATATGGCAACAGAGATTGATGCAGCGCGTTTGTTATTGTTTAAGGCAGCATTTCTCAAGGATCAAGGGAGGTCTGTGACGAAAGAGGCCGCTATGGCAAAGCTTTACGCTAGCGAAGTGGCGGTACGTGCG
>CAZFLB010000307.1:0-3382 GCA_964518945.1 uncultured Acidobacteriota bacterium
AAAACTTTCTTGCTTCATCTACAAGAAATTCAACCGTTCCGGCATTTTGATAACCAGCCTCGCGTGCAAGAGAAATCGCAGCGTCTCCCATACGAGACCTAAGTTCATCGTCTACGAAAGGAGATGGGGCCTCCTCAATAAGCTTCTGGTGTCGCCTCTGTATTGAGCATTCTCTCTCAAACAAGTGGACGAGGTTGCCGAAATTATCCGCTACAATTTGAATTTCTATATGACGCGGGCGCTCGACAAGTTTTTCTAAGAAAACAGATGGGTCACCAAAGCTTGCCAACGCTTCTGACTGCGCCTGTTGAAATGCGGATGGGAGCTCCTCCGAAGCATCAACTCGGCGCATCCCCTTACCCCCTCCACCTGCCGTCGCTTTTACAAGAAGAGGAAAGCCTATTCCTTGGGCCGCTTCAAGTGCTTGGCTCTCATCGGCAAGAGGCTTTGTACCCGGAACAACAGGAACAGAAGCCCGTTCTGCAAGTTGACGAGCCTGAGCCTTGTCGCCCATTAGTGCCATTGCCTTAGGACTAGGACCTATAAAAACCAGTCCCGATTCCTGACATTTTGATGCAAAACCTGCATTTTCAGAAAGAAACCCATATCCTGGATGGATTGCTTCAGCATTAGAACCCTTCGCAGCAGCAATAATTGCATCAGCACACAGATAACTTTCCGAAGAGGGGGCGGGACCGATTCTCCAAGCCTCGTCACACAAACGCACATGAAGACTGTCACGATCCGCATCCGAATAGACCGCAACAGTCTGAATTCCAAAATCACGACAGGTTCGGGCAATGCGAACGGCTATTTCACCACGATTGGCAATAAGTATCTTTTTGAACATTATTAATGTTGCACTATGCCAAACAACAATAACCTCTTGCCCAAAGGTAAAAGAACATTACAACGGTATGTTGCCGTGCTTTTTAGGTGGATTCTTGTCGCGTTTAGTTTCTAGAGAACGAAGTCCCGTTATAAGTTTAGACCTAGTTCTATGAGGCATGATTACTTCGTCTATGTAACCTCTCTCTGCCGCCACATATGGGTTTGCAAACTTTTTCCTAAACTCGGCAATTTTCTCATTGCGCAAAACATCCGGATCGTTAGATTCGGATAGTTCTTTCCTATATAGAACATTGACGGCGCCCTCTGGGCCCATTACCGCTATTTCTGCGGTGGGATAAGCATAATTCAGATCGGTACGAATATGTTTACTTGACATCACACAATATGCACCACCATAGGCTTTACGAGTAATTACCGTGACCTTCGGAACTGTTGCCTCCGCGAATGCGTAAAGAAGCTTCGCGCCATGACGGATGATACCTCCCCATTCTTGATCTGTACCCGGAAGAAAGCCGGGAACATCTTCAAAGGTCACAAGGGGAATACCAAACGCATCACAAAACCGCACAAAACGGCCACCCTTTATGGACGCATTGATGTCGAGTACACCAGCTAAAACAGCGGGCTGGTTAGCTACAATTCCTACTGACTTGCCACCAAGACGTGCAAACCCAACCAATAGATTTTGAGCGAAATGTTCGTGTACCTCTAAAAACTTACCTTCATCCACTATGCCGCGGATAAGGTCTCTCATATCATAAGGCTGTCCGGGTTCATCGGGAATCAGTGTGTCAAGAGCATCATCTGCTCGGTCCCACGGATCCGCGTTCTCAGCCACGGGTGGCATTTCCAAGTTGTTGCTTGGCAGATACGAAAGAATCTCTCGAATGTTGTCCAAACAATGCCGGTCATCCTCTACGAGAAAATGTGCATTCCCCGAAACTTCGTTGTGGGTTAAAGCTCCTCCGAGCTTTTCCATGGAAACCTGCTCGTGAGTTACGGTCTTTATAACATCAGGCCCTGTAACAAACATATAACTGCTATCACGAACCATCAACGTAAAGTCAGTAATTGCAGGAGAGTAAACCGCACCACCTGCACAAGGCCCCATAATCGCTGAAATCTGAGGAACAACTCCCGACGCTAAAGTATTGCGAAGAAAAATGTCTGCATATCCCGCAAGAGAAACAACCCCTTCCTGTATCCGGGCACCTCCTGAATCGTTAAGACCAATTATTGGCGCCCCCTGCCGCATGGCCAAGTCCATAACTTTGACGATTTTCTCAGCATAGGCCTCAGACAAAGAACCGCCCACAACAGTGAAGTCCTGGGCGAAAACATACACAAGCCGTCCATCTACAAGCCCGTAACCCGTGACCACTCCGTCTCCCGGCGCTTTCATTTGGTCCATCCCGAAATCGTGAGAGCGGTGCGTAACAAAACGACCTAACTCTTCAAAACTTCCATCATCAAGGAATGCCTCAATACGCTCGTGAGCTGTCATTTTTCCCGATGCGTGTTGTCGATCGATACGTTCCTGCCCGCCAGGTTTTTCAGCCGAGCGGTTTCGTCGGTCTAGCTCGACAAACTCCTTCTTCTCGCCTTTCATATCCAATATTTCAACCTTCTCTAACCTATCTTACCTGCACTTCGGTGATCATCAAGAAACTGTTTGAGACCAACATTAGTTAGTGGATGCTGCAGGAGTGCTTTGTAGACCTTTGTTGGAATTGTAGCGATATCAGCCCCCAAGCGTGCTGCTTCAATGATGTGGAGGGGGCTACGAATACTGGCCACAAGAACTTGCGTTTCAAAACCATAGTTTTTATATATCAACTTAATATCCTTAATGAGCGACATGCCATTAACACCTATGTCATCGAGCCGACCCACAAAAGGACTAACAATATATGCACCAGCTTTCGCAACAAAAATCGCTTGTGGAACAGAAAAGCAAAGAGTAACGTTCGATCGAATACCTTCCTCTTTAAGGATACGTACTGCTTTAAGACCTTCAGTAATCAGTGGACATTTAACAACAATGTTCGGCGCGATCTTTGCCAACTCTTTTCCCTCTCGCACCATTCCCTCGCAATCGACAGAAACAACTTCAGCTGAAACGGGCCCACTTACAAGTTCACATATTTGTTCATAAATTTCTCGATCGGAAGCAGACTCTTTTGACAGAAGTGTTGGGTTCGTTGTAATGCCATCGACCAGGCCAATAGCTAAGGCTTCTTTAATCTCATCGATATTAGCGGTGTCCAAAAAAAACTTCATTTTTTCTCCTACCCATCGTTACTATACAAAAAAACAACTTAAGGTTCTTGGATCCGAACCTCATAAGGAGTACTCCGTTCACTTTCGTTAGATCCTTTTGCATCATCAACTGCCGATATTGCGTAATAATAAATATCCCCTGGGGTTACGTTCTCATCTGAGTAGCTTGGTCTAGAAATAAGCTCCTCATTAAGCAATCTAAAAGGCCCCTTTGCCGATGTTCCACGGTAAACCCGAAAACCTTTAATAT
>CAZFLB010000308.1:0-3871 GCA_964518945.1 uncultured Acidobacteriota bacterium
GTATCGCATGTTTACATTCGTTATGGGTGTGGTAAATAGTCCGGCATTTAAAATGGTTCGTATTGATGAGACAGTAAGTACGGCTGTGGGTCCGGGGTCTTAGCAGATGGCAGGAAATAATAATGTACGTTACCAATAAGCATATTTCTAGACGAAGAGTTTTAAAGGGGATGGGCGTAACGCTTGCGCTTCCGTTCTTGGATGCGATGGTTCCGGCTAAAAAAGCGTGGGCCGATACTCCACCTGTTCCCACCCGGTTTGTTGCTATCGAAATGGTACATGGTTCCGCAGGGAGTAATGCTATTGGTATTAAGAAAAATTTGTGGGCCCCTGCTGCTGAAGGAGCAGAATTTGATTTAAGTCCCAGTAGTTTAAGCCCTCTGGAACCGTACCGTGATTATCTTACGATTATTAGCAATACCGATGCTCGTATGGCAGAAGCGTTCTCACCTCCTGAGGTTGGTGGAGATCATTTTCGTGCCGCGGCTGTATTTTTGACACAAGCGCATCCAAAACAGACCGAAGGCTCTGATGTTTATGTAGGAACTTCGCTTGACCAAATCTACGCACAGCGTTCTGGACAGGAAACGCCAATCCCGTCAATGCAACTTTCAATAGAAAATGTCGATCAAGCCGGAGGCTGCTCTTATGGCTATGCGTGTGTATACATGGATACCATAAGTTGGGCTTCACCTACGCAGCCACTTCCTATGATTCGTGATCCCAGGCTTGCGTTTGACCAACTTTTCGGATTTGGCGGAAGCCCGGAAGAGCGTGCTGAGCGCGGGGCTGCTCAACGGAGTATTCTTGCTTGGCTCCCGTCTCAGGTTAATAGACTGAAGCTGACGCTTGGTTCATCTGACAGAGCTAGGTTTGATGATTATCTTCAGTACGTGCGAGAGATTGAAAGGCGCATCGAGAAAATCGAAGAACGTAATCGTAGTGGTGAACAAAGACATTTTCCAGATGCCCCGGTTGGAGTACCGGACTCTTATGGTGAACACGTTGAATTAATGTTCGATTTGATGGCGCTTGCGTTTATGGGTGACGTGACGCGAGTGTTTTCATTCAAGATGAGCCGTGATGTTTCTGGTCGTGTGTTTCCAGAGAGTGGTGTGATGACTGGCTTTCATAATGCTTCGCATCATGGTGGTAAGGAAAAGCGAGTGATGGATTTTTCAAAGATTAATCGCTATCACGTTGGTTTGATGCCGTATTTTCTTGAAAAACTGAAAAACTCAGAGGAAGCTGGTTCAAATCTGCTAGAAAAATCAATGGTACTTTACGGTTCGGCAATGGGAGACTCAAACCTTCACAACCATAAGAGGTGTCCGATGATTTTGCTAGGTCACGCTAACGGTCATTTAAAAGGGAACTTTCATGTTAAGGCACCGGATAGCACGCCGATGGCGAATGTAATGCTTTCTATGTTGCACAAACTTAGTTTCAGCGATATTGAATCGTTTGGGGATAGTACACGTGCTTTCGATATTGAGGCTATAACAGACGCAACTATTTGAAAGCGAACTAATATAGGAATGTAAATGACCTACTTATTGAGGTTTATTTGTCCTCTTATGTTCGTGTTTATGCCGAACTATGTAGCTTCCAGTGTTCTAACAATTGCTGATGCAGTTATGCTTCGCGATCATGATGGCGTGCGGTCTCTCTTAAAAAGCGGGGCAGATGTCAATGCGTCGCAAGGAGATGGTATGACTGCACTTCATTGGGCTGCTTCTCTCAATGATGTCGACACTGCTCAGATGTTGCTATATGCGGGTGCTAATGTTAGGGCAATAACTCGACTTGGCGGTTACTCGCCACTGATGCTTGCTAGCAGAGGCGGAAATGAGAAGATTGTGGCGATGTTGCTAGCAGCGGGTTCAGAGGTCAACTTGGTTACTAATTCTGGAGCTACGTCCCTAATGATGGCTGCTGCCTCTGGGAGTCGAGAGTCTGTTTCATTGCTTTTGGTGAATGGGTCTGCTCTTAACGCTAAAGAATTTCACAAAGGTCAGACTGCGCTAATGTTTGCAGCTGCATCAAATCATGTTGCTACGATGGAAGTTCTTTTAGAACACGGTGCGGATGTTTCTGTGGCGACCAATTTGATTGATTTCACTGAGCGGGAAAAAAAGTTTCGGGAAAAGTCTCGGGAAAAAGCAAATATGTTGCGTAAACTGCGCAATACAGGACCCACAATCAACGCAAAGGCAGAGCTGGAAGCTGAAAATAGTCGAAAAGAAGGCAAGAGTGTTTTTAGAAAAATATTTGGGTGGTTACCCTGGGTCGATGGTGCTCGTCCTGACAAGCAGAAAGAAAAACCTAGAGCGCGAAGAACCAGTTACGGTCAACTTGTTGGAGTTCAAGGTGGCTTAACGTCACTCCTCTTAGCCTCTCGGCAGGGCCATGTAGAAGCTGTAAAAGTTCTACTTGATGCTGGTGCGGACTTAAATTACGTAACTGAGGGCAACAGCACTGGGCCACTACTTGTTGCTGTTATGAATGGACATTACGACTTAGCTCATTACTTACTGGAGAAAGGTGCTAATCCAAATAAGGCGAATATTGCGGGAGTGACACCACTCTACGCCACCATTAATAACTGGTACGCACCTCGTACAAGTCATCCGCAACCGACTGCACATAAGCAACAAAGAATCTCGCACCTTGTATTGATGGAAGCACTTTTGAAGAAGGGAGCTGACCCTAACGCTCGATTAAAGCAAAAGATCTGGTTCAGCGCTTACAACTTTGATCAATCCGGTGTCGATGAAACTGGAGCAACTCCATTTTGGCGTGCAGCATATGCTAGTGATGTCGCTACTATGCAACTGTTATTTAAGCACGGTGCAGATCCGAGCCTAACTACAAAGAAACCACCAGAGCGGCCACGGATCGCTGATGAAAATCCGAGAGAGCTTCAAGATGTGTCCGGTTTACCGCCGGTGCCAGAAGGAGGACCTGCTCTGACAGCTTTACACGCAGCAACTGGAGCAGGTTATGGCGAAGGGTTTGCATCAAATGAACACCGTAACCACCCAGCGGGCTGGATGCCAGCTGTGAGGTACTTGATTGAGGAAATTGGTGCGAATGTAAATGCAAGGGATCACGAAGGAAATACTCCGCTTCACAATGCTGCAGCAAGAGGTGATGTTGAGATGATTGAATATCTTGCTTCTAAGGGCGCTGATGTGACGCTTGTGAATCGTGAAGGGCAAACAACAGCTGATATGTCGAATGGCCCTGTACAACGTATTCAACCATTTCCAGAAGCACTTGAACTTCTCGTTAGCATGGGTGCGAGAAACTGCATTAAATGTGTTTCATGCTGATCTAGTGCTTAGGGGACCTAGCGGTGAGGGGGGTTCGAAGGGTTGATGTGCTGTGACGGGTCGTTCGCGAGCCTTATAGCCGAACTCGTTACTTGAGCCAACAGTCCGACCTTATCTGTGGTTGAGAGTTCTTTCCAATTAAGAGATGTTTTAGGAGAACAAAATATGAAGGTTTTGGTTTCGGGTTCAACTGGACTTGTGGGTGGGCAACTTGTAACTTTTCTTTTAGATCTTGGCCACGAGGTTGTTCGTCTAAAAAGGGGCGGAGTTTGGGATCCCTCCCGTAACTATATAGATATAGACGAGCTTGAGGGATGTGATGCTGTAGTCCACCTGGCTGGTGAGAGTATAGCGTCAGGGCGTTGGACTGAGAAGAAGAAAGAGTTGATTCGATCAAGTCGCGTCAACGGGACAAACCTCTTGTCGAGGGCACTGGCTCAGCTTCGAAATAAGCCAAAGGTATTTGTAAGTGCTTCAGCCATTGGTTACTACGGTGACCGTGATGATGAAATTCTCACGGAACAGTCTCAATCAGG
>CAZFLB010000309.1:0-7530 GCA_964518945.1 uncultured Acidobacteriota bacterium
TGGAACGCAAGTCTCCAGCTCATTAAGGCGCCTCCTTTTTTGGGAACCACGGTACAAATGCACTCGTTGACTCCTGATATTGCTTGTAGTCTTGACCTCGACTTCGGAGTGCCTGTTCTTCTGTAGGAGGAATTCCAGTAACCTTAATGATGAATAACAACATGAGGCCAGGGCTCGCCAAACCTATTAATCCTGCGGGTGCGGGGAGGCAAACAAGAGCGTACCCACACCATATAAGCCACTCAAAAAAATAATTTGGATGGCGGGAGTAGTGCCATAGGCCAATACGGCAGGTTTTTCCGGCATTGCTAGTTTGATTGCGATGAACCCGAAGTTGTTGGTCGGCTATAGTTTCTCCTATGGTAGCAAGAAGACAGAGAGTCCATCCAAGCAATTCCAGCATATGGAATGTTGGACTCGTGTTGAATGCTATCAATAGAAAGGGTACAGATAGAATTGCTGCCGATAAACTCTGCGCTTGATAGAAAAAAAAATAAAAACGGTGTGCGTTTTTGCCCTGGTTCTTACGAATTTTCTGATATCGTGCATCCTCTGTTCCCGTATGCCGAAAATAGAGGTGACAAGTAAGTCGCCACGACCAAATGATGACGACTATACACATTAATAGGCTTCGTGCTCTATATCCGGAGCCTAATAATCCATATAAAACACTGAGTAGACTGAAGCTTAGGGCCCAGCCAGTATCTACAAAGGTTGCATCGGAAGTTTTGACTTCAATAAACCAGAGACTTAGGAAGAATAGTGATACTAGTCCCCATCCGAGAGCCCATAAGAATAGACGTGAATCCCAAATATCTTGAGTCCATATTAGGTCCATGTACAGGTCAAAATAGGCCTCTCATCTCAATATTGTCAAACTCTATAACTGAAAAGTCTCTCGTGAAGTGGCTCTATACTTGATGGCACCTGTTAGATTTGCTGTTATTGGTGGCGGTATTTCGGGGCTTACTGCAGCCTATCTTCTTAGTCAGCGCTTCGAAGTCACACTATTTGAAGCGAACAAACAAATTGGTGGTCATACCCATACTGTGGACGTAACGACTGATTCAGGTACTCGTGCTATTGACATGGGATTCATCGTGTTTAATAACCAAAATTATCCAAACTTCGTGCGGCTCATCGATAAGTTAGGAATATCTTCACAACTTAGTGACATGAGTTTTTCGGTTTGTTGTGAGAAGACGGGACTTGAGTACAGTGCGTCTAACCTTAGAGGTTTTTTTGCACAACGAAGAAATTTGCTCAACCCATCCATGTATCGATTGTTGCTAGACATTGGTCGGTTCAAAAAGCATTCCCGAGGCTTGCTTGAGATAACGAAATATGACATCAGCACACTTGAGGATTATGTGCGCTCCTGTGGATACTCGAATCAGTTTTTAGAGCAGTTTTTGATTCCTTTGGCGTCATCTATATGGTCGGCGGACCCCCTAAGTATGCGTTCATTTCCGATTAGTTATTTGGTTCGATTTTTTAACCATCACGGGTTTCTAAATCTTTACGGTGCACCTCGATGGCGCACTATAAAAGGAGGGTCTTCTGCCTACCTGGGTCCTCTTACTCGACCTTATTCGGAAAGGATTAGGTTAAGTTCTCCTGTTAGTTCAGTGCGCCGTTTTTCGGAATGTGTGGAGATCTGTAGTAATGGTGTTAAAGAGAACTTCGATCATGTGTTCATTGCAACACATAGTGACCAAGCTCTTGCCATGTTAGCAGACCCTACTCCAGTTGAGTGTGAGGTGCTCGGAGAAATTCCCTATCTTGCTAACGAAACTGCTCTTCATACAGATGCCCGTTTATTACCGTCGAACCGACGAGCTTGGGCAAGTTGGAACTATACTATTGCGAGTCCAGAATGTCGGGGAGCCAATGTTACTTATTACTCAAATCGGCTACAAAGCTTAGACGACTCTACAAATTATTGCGTTACATTAAATCGATCTAATGAGATTCGTCCTGAAACTCTAGTCAAACAGATGTGTTTCGAACACCCAATCTATAATTTTTCCGGGATAGGTGTACAGTCCCGTTTCAAAGAGTTGAGCGGAAAGAACCACACTTCTTATTGCGGAGCCTATTGGGGCTTCGGTTTTCATGAAGATGGTGTCAAGAGTGCTGTTGAAGCAACTGAGCCGTTTGGAGTTCGTTTGTAATGGAAAGCTGTATTTACCATGGTTTAGTGAGGCACCGCAGGTTCGAACCTGTCTTTCATCAGTTCGAATACCCGATGTTCATGATGTACCTTGATTTAGAGGAACTTCCTTTAGTTTTTGATGACCGTTGGCTTTGGTCGAAAAGCCGTCCGGCATTGGCTCGTTTTCAACGTAGCGACCACCTCGGGCCTCCTGACATTCCATTGAGTCAGGCAGTCTCTAGTCTAGTTGAAGAGCGCAGTGGTTTAAGGTTGAATGGACCCATACGTCTTTTGACTCATCTTGGCTACTTCGGTTACAGGTTCAACCCAGTTAGTTTCTACTACTGCTTTGATAAGGCAGGCAAATCTTTGAATGCTATCGTTGCTGAGATAAATAATACTCCTTGGGGCGAGCAACACTGTTACGTTCTCACTCGTTGTTCAGACAACGAGCTCGTTGGAAAGTCACACAAACTTAAAAAAGAATTTCACATTTCTCCTTTTATGGAAATGGACGTGGTCTATGATTGGTCTTTTGACCAACCCGGAGAGAAGTTAACTGTAAACATGAAGAGTTTTAAAAAAGGACGATTTTTTTTTGACGCTTCTCTAGGGTTTGTGAGAGAGGAGATAACGGCTCGTTCTTTAAATTTCCAACTAGTTCGGTATCCAATGATGACAGTCCAGATTATTAGTGCCATATATTGGCAGGCTGTGAGGCTTTGGTTGAAAGGGTGTACTTTTGTTCCACATCCCGGTCGCTCCAATCGATCGCAAATAAAGGATTCTAGCGATAGATGAAAGATTCGCTAATCATTTCAAAAGCAGGATCTTCGTCATTTCCGGAAGTCTTTTCCTTTATAGACAGAATCGCGAGATCTTTAGTGTTGAAATCGTTAGAAAACATAACCATAGGGTCTGTGAAGTTGATTGAGAGTGGAAAAACCTATGAATTTGGTCGTGGCAGCGACGAGATGAATCAGACATCGATTCAAGTTCATTCACCGAAGAGCTATCGTGCCGTTGCATTTGGTGGGACAGTTGGTGCCGGAAAGGCTTATATTGAAGGGCTTTGGTCAACTGATGATTTGGCTAGTTTGGTTCGGATTTTTATTATCAATAGTAAGGCTCATTTTGGCGTTGAGGGTGGCGTAGCAAAGTGTTCTCGATTTTTAAATTTAATTTGTCACTGGCTTAGAAGAAACAATCGCAGTGGTAGTCGTACTAATATTTCTGAGCACTATGACTTAGGAAATGAGTTTTATCGACTTTTTCTTGACGACACGCTTACTTATTCATGTGGTTTTTTTGAATATTCTGGTGCTTCGATGCGAGAAGCATCGCTTGCAAAATATGACCGACTTTGCCGTAAATTAGATTTGACTGACCAAGATCATCTGTTGGAGATTGGTTCGGGTTGGGGCGGTTTTGCTATTTACGCAGCTAAACAATACGGTTGTCGAGTTACTACGACAACCATTTCGGAACAACAGTATAAATGGGCGTGTTCTCAAGTGGATAGGGCAGGTTTAACGGAGCAAGTTACAGTTTTAAATAACGACTACCGAGACTTAACTGGTGTTTATGACAAGTTGGTATCGATTGAGATGCTCGAAGGGGTAGGACATCAGT
Source organism: uncultured Acidobacteriota bacterium (assembly GCA_964518945.1). GTDB lineage: Bacteria > Acidobacteriota > Vicinamibacteria > Marinacidobacterales > SMYC01 > CAZFLB01. The sequence continues at coordinate 3,788 of CAZFLB010000309.1, forward strand.
ATTATGGAAAATTCTTTGAGTGTTGCAGCAACCTTCTTAAAAGCAATGGAATAATGGCATTGCAAGTGATCACTGTTGGTGACCAAATGTATAAAAGACATATACAGGAGGTGGATTTCATCAAACGGTATATCTTTCCAGGTAGTAATATTCCATCTGTTGCTGCGCTGATGTCTGCAATGGTAGAGGGAGGTGATTTTCGTCTTTTCCACATGGAGGATATTACCCATCACTATGTCACGACATTGCAGAATTGGCGCCAAAAGTTTTTGTCGCGTCTGGATGAAGTAAAAGAACTAGGGTTTGATCAGAATTTTATTCGAATGTGGGAGTTCTATCTGTCGTATTGCGAAGGTGGCTTTTCCGAGCGCTATCTAGGAAATATTCAAATGGTGTTGGTGAAGCCAAGTTGGCGCGGAGCAAAGGTTTGAATATTGCGGGCTCTCGTTAGCCTCTTCCTGTTTCAAATAGGTTGGTTTTCTTGTGTGTTTGGAGCATCAACAGCCCGCCCATGGATCGGTCCAGTTGTGGTGGGTATTCTGTTGTCAGGCTATTGCTGGAGCCAAAGATCTGTTAAAGGGTTATTGTTTATAGCATACGCTTGTGCTGTAGGTACTGTTGTTGATTCTTTTCTTGCTACATTCAATTTTCTGCAATACGTTGCGAACCCAAAACCACTTTGGCTTGCCCCTCCTTGGATTATTGCTATGTGGGCAAATTTAGCTGTTATTCTTAGTCAATTTTTTCGATATCTTAGTCAGCGATTTTATCAAACTAGTGTCGCAGGTATGTTTCTAGGTCCCTTGGCTTATTGGTATGGTGCAAAACTTGGTTCGTTTGAAGTGAGCATTCCATTTGAAACCTATGTTTGTTTAGGTCTTATTTGGTCAGTAACCTTGCCTTTGTTGGTAAAACTTGCTCTACGTTGTTCTCAAGACGGAAACCTTTAAGTCGTATGGCGCAATTGGATATTTCTCGAAAACAGTAGTGTTTGATTGGCTAGGCATAGGGTAGTCATTTGCTACCAGCCAATACTTTTAGCTCCTGGTCTGCGCGGGTCAGAATACCCGAAGAACGTGCCGTTCTCGAACATTACAGTCTGAAGACTTCCCATCGCTGGAGAAAAATTAATTTTGTGACCTCGTAAACGTAGAATTTGGATTGTGTCAGGACTGAAACCACTTTCGAGTTGTAATACATCAGGGTACCATTGGTGATGTATGCGTGGTGCAGAAGTGGCATCAGCGATGTTCATCTTGTGGACTAACACGTTGAGAAGTAGCTGAAGGTTAGTGGTTATGATACGGCTACCTCCAGGGCTCCCTGTGAGCAAAAAAGGCTTTTCTTCTTTGAACACGATGATGGGAGTCATCGAACTTACCGGACGTCGCCCCGGAGCTATCTGATTATCAGCACTGCCCAAAAGTCCGAAAGCATCCGGTATGTCGGGTCTGAGTGTGAAATTACCCATGTTGTTATTCATCAGAATGCCTGTGTCTTTTATTACTACACCGGAGCCATAAGAGAACATTAAGGTGTAGGTAGTGACAACGGCATTTCCCTGTTGGTCGAGAATAGAGTAATGAGTCGTTTCAGGGCTTTCGTAGGGTGTGAGATTCCCCGGTAGAATATCTGTTGACGATCTCGCCTTGTCCATGGATATGCTTTGTGTAAGTAAGTCGGCGTAAGGTTTGCCTGTTAATGCTTTAGAAGGAATATTAATAAAGTCGGGATCGCCCAAGTATTTACTACGGTCGGCATAAGCGAGCTTCATTGCTTCCGCCATGAGGTGTATAGCATCGGCACTTCCGTATCCCATTTGTGCGAGCGGGTAGTTTTCAAAGATGTTGAGCATTTGCAAAATATGCATTCCCCCGGAACTTGGTGCTGACATTGCTGCGATAGTGTAATCATGAAAAGTGCCAACCACAGGGGTTCTCTCAACAACTTGATAATTTGCCAGGTCATTCATAGTAATAAGTCCGTTGTGTTTTTGCATGTCCAGAGCAATTCGTTCCGCAATTGCTCCGCGGTAAAAGGCTTGAGCACCCCCTTTGGCGATGTGCTTCAGTGTCCATGCAAGTTCTGGTTGCTTAAAAATTTCCCCGGCAACGTATAACTCACCGTTGGGTTTATAGTAGGTTGAGCGAGTGTTTCTATTTGTAGAGAGCCTTTCCTTGGCATTTGCTAGATTATTAGCTAGATCTTCAGTTACAACGATCCCGTTTTGAGCAAGATCAATTGCCGGCCCTGTGACCTGTTCCCAGTTCATTGTGCCGTAATGTCTCAGAATATGATCGAATCCAGCAACGGTTCCAGGTACCGCTGACGACTTGTGAGTAAAGCGAAACTCACTATTGTTAACTTCTCCGTTTGTGTCGAAATACATATCATTAGTAGCAGCGGCAGGAGCAGTTTCACGAAAGTCTACTGCTATCGTCCTGTTCTCCGATGCGATGTGTATTAGCATGAAACCACCACCGCCCACGTTACCAGCTCTGGGCAATGTCACAGCGAGTGCAATACCTACGGCAACACCCGCATCGATTGCATTTCCACCTTTCTTAAGAATATCGACTCCGATTTGGCTGGCAACGGCGTTTTGACTCGCGACCATTCCACGACGGCCAATGGCTGGATGGTGCACAGCATTGTAACGGGCAATCGGTGTGTCCTGTTTTCGTCCGTTGGCCGGTTGAGACTCGACGACACTGGTCCAGGTGAGGAATACAATCCACAAATGTTTCACTAGTTTGCCATAATCCATTTCATATCCTTTTCTTATTTCGATCTAACTACGATCCAAATGGGTGGACTCTTTATAGATTGTGTCTACTATTCCTGAACTAAATCTGGGGACACAGTGTTACTTTAAGGACTCGGTGGGGCAGGGGGCTCTTGTGAAAGCCAATCTGTGACTACTTGAATCCATCGGTCCCTCTGGTCAGCAAAGAGATGGTGCCCAGACCAAGGAAGTAAATGCATTTCTGCCCCTGGAACTCTGAAGAAGTGTGAAAGTCCCCAGCTGATCTCTGAACCTGGTTCGCTCCACATTAATAGTAAAGGCATGGAAAGCTTATGAGCCCATTCGGTTATGTGCTTTCCTTTATAACTTAAATTTTCATTTAAAGCCTCAACAGAATAAGAAACAGCTTTGCCCCTCATATCAGCATATTTGTAGTTTCGCATGTAGATATCATGAACCAACTGGACGCGGTGTTCTGTGACAAGGTCTTTGTGAAAGTAGAAATTTTCGAGTGTTTGTTTAGTTTGTTCAATTGTTCGTTGCTTATACTGATGTCCGCCAGGGGCATAGATGTAGCTGGTGCCTTCAGGTAATGGTGGTATTCGAAAGGTGCCATTGAGGCTATTCGTGATAATAAGTCTTTTAACTAGATCTGGTCTTTCGTGGGCGACGTATTGTACAAGATAGCCACCATGGGAGTTGCCATTCAGGAAGACTGGTCCTAAATCTAGAGCTTCAATGAATTTCACGAGAAAGTCGCCTTGTGACTTGCCGGTATAGTCCTCAGGGCCTCTAGGTGATGTGTAACCGAACCCAACAACGTCAGGAGCAATAACGTGAAACATTTTACCCAGCGGGCCGATGACGTCATAGTAGTTGGCTTCTCCAGATGATGAAGCTCCACCTCCGTGTACAAGTACAAAAGGGTCCCCTTTTCCAGATTCGACATAGTGAGCTTGTACTCCATCGATATCGATCCATTTGTTGTTGTTATGAT
>CAZFLB010000310.1:0-5273 GCA_964518945.1 uncultured Acidobacteriota bacterium
TAAAACAACAACCTCTCCAGCCTCACTTGAACCGACCAAAACCTTCCTCACTTCAGCTCGACCAGCTTGAAAAACAAACGTAATAGAACCATTGTCGCGCTCAACTACTGAGTCACGTGGAACAACGATAGTGTTTTCAAAGACTTCTTTAATAAGATGTACCCTTGCTATCATTCCCGGTTTCAGTACGAGATCACGATTGTCTATAGCAACCTCAGCAGAAAACGTCCGATTCTTATCCGAGGCAACAGAACTCAAATAGTGCAGCTGCCCTTGAAACTTGCGTTCAGGATAAGCGTCGACACTAATCTTTGCAGACACACCCTTGCTAAAAAATGAGATGTCATTCTCAGGTATACCCACAACAGCCTTAAGTCTGGAAACTTGATGGATGGTGGTTATTAATGAACCCGCCGGCAAAACTTCTCCCATTTCAATTTCTCGACGTATAGCAATGCCGGCGGACGGTGCTCGAACCACAGATCGTTCCACTCGAAGCTTTGCCTGCTTAACCCTTGCTTTCGATCGATGGAACGTTGATGTTGCCATCGTAAGTTCTTGCTTGGAAACTGCCTTTCGATCGAAAAGATTGGTCATCTTATTGAACTCAAACTTGGCTTGCTCAAGCTCGGCTGCCGCTTCTACAAAAGACGCCTCTAGCAAATCTGTTCCGATTCGAGCTAGAACTTTACCCTTTGACACATTGAGACCTTTTTCAAATTCGATTCCTTGTACTGTACCTCCCAGCTCTGTGGACACCTCTACTTCAAGCCAAGGCTCCAAACGCCCCGACAACTTCAAAAGATCTTCAAGCGTGTCTGACTCGAGCGTAATGACCGAAACATTTGTCAGCTTACGATCTTCAGTAATATCGATAACTTCTTTAGATTGCTTCTCCGGAGCTCCACAACGCGATAGCAATATCAACATCAGAATAAAACATGAAACAAATTGGATTGTCTTCATTGCGCTATCCGTTCCGCGATGAAATTATCAGCTATGGGTCTTAATTTCTCGATAATGGAATGTGCTGAGTCCGCACGAAACCCGACAAGATATTTCATCTCAGCAAGTGCCAAAAGTGCATCGTGATAGACAACTGTTTGATTCAGTTCTGCCTTCCTAAATGACAATGTCGCTTGAAAAACATCCAGTGTTGTAGCAGCGCCGTTTTGCAGCAACTCCTCTGCTATCCTTTCTGCCTCTTTCGCCTCAGCTATAGTCAGCTTTGTAGCCGAAAGGGCCTCAAGTGCTCTATTCCACGCCCCACTAGCCTCTGTAAGTCTCACAGAAAGCTGGTTTCTAAAAGCTTTCTCGTCATATTCACTTTGAGTCTTCTGAGAGCGAAGCATTGCAACTTGCGCATATGTACGCTTACCATCAAACAGCTTCCAATTAAAATCCACACCCGCATTCCAAGTGTGGAGGGAAAAATTACTGACGTTGGAAATGTCAAAGGTACTAACACCAAACCCAGCGCTGGCACTGATCTGTGGGAGCAACTCTGATTTCGTAACCCCCACTTGCGCATCAAGTACTTTGCGATCAGCCGCATAGCGACGAAGCTCAGGCCTTGACTTTTTCGCTATCTCAAGGAGGGTCTCTACCTGCATAATATTAGGGAATGGTTGTACCAAAGTTAATTGCTCACGAACTTCGATTGGCGCATTAATTGAACGCCCTAATGTATTGTTTACAGAAGCTTTAGCTACCTGAACAGCCGTCTCGCTTGATAGAATCTCTGGTCCAAGATTTGCAAGAGTAACCCTTGCTCGTAGTAGATCAAGCTGCGTCGCATCCTCAACCTCAAATCTGAGTTGGATCCGATTGAGTTGTCTTTTTCGAGATTCTCTTTCTACTTCAAGAACATGCAGGTTTTGTTTAGCGAGGAGATAGCCGTATACAGCCCTTGCCACATCGAGCGAAATTCGATTTTCTACCTCTCGAACATCAAGATCAATGCCGCTGCGCTCCTCCTTCACGGCTTTCAAAGCATTTGATATTCGCCCGAACGAATAAACTTTCTGAGAAACATCAAAATTCCACAAGTAATTAGTAAAGAAAAATGCATCGAAAGCACTTGAAGGGAGTCCTTGTCCTTCACCCCCCGCAAAGCGCGTGAAAAAAGGGCTGTTAAGAAGCCCTGGGTCTCGAGTCTTACGCCACGCCAGAACAGCACTCACTTGAGGCAATACATCGCTTTTAGTTTCTTTGACTAGCTGTTTAAACTCGTCAAATCTCTCGCGTACGGCCAGCACTTCCGGGTTAGTGGTAAGGGCCAAGTCTACAGCTTCTGCCAACGTAAAAGTAACGACACTCGGTGCACTTTGAGCCACAGCCTGTTTCGTTTCACTAATAAGAGTCACTCCCGAAAGGATAATAAAAAGCGAGAAGCAGTTCTTCAGCAGTTGTTCACAAAAGTTTCTTTTCATAGACATTTCCTTTTTCTATATAACCAGCAATACACACGCAGACAAATTAAGAAAGATGTTTTCTATTCTCTTAATCCCGACACCTTGCCCGCACCAAAGAAAAAATGGTTAAGAGCAGAGTCAAGAGATGCCTCATCGAGACGACGAGATACCTCTTCTCTTTCCTCTGGGCGTCGCGCCATGAACCGCTCGGCTTTAAATCGAGCAGAGACATGAGAGTGAATTAAATTACCCAGTTGTAGCACAAGAAACTCAATAGTTGCCCCTGACCTTGGAACGAATTCCCCGGAATCGATTCCTCTCTTAAAGATCAGCGCTATTCGCTGGTGAGTCTCCGCCCACATGCTCGTGAGGTCGATATGTGGTTGGCCTTCCTGGGGGCCGTACATCATTGCAAACATGAACTCGACAGCAGAGGGGGAGCGGTCTGCAATATTTGTATGGGCCTCAACAATAACAACGATAGACTCATAAAACGACAGCCGTGGATCGAGCATACGAGCAACCTCGCTATCCAAACTCGACATCACAATTTCTGCAACTTTCAAAAACAACTTTTTCTTACTTTTGAAGTAGTAGCTCAAAAGAGGCGCACTCACTCCGACCTCAGACGCAATTGCGCGAAAAGTCGTAGCCGAATAACCTCGTTGACCGAAGGAGCGCATGGCATACTTGAGGATCAGTTTTACAGTGGCAGGTGGCTCTTCTGGCAAATCCGGCCGCGCATTTTCAATATCTTGTAGTAAATTCAATTAAATCAATATCTTGGCTTGATGTACGCCTACTTAATGACTGTTTAGTCATTTTAACAAGCATTAAAACAAACTACAATAAAATCACAATGATAAGATACACTCCGGGGATCGAGGTTACTCTGAACATGCTTTCTAAGTTAGGCTTCCTTTTTCTTTTCCTAGCAGTCGCCATCGGTGCGCAATCAGACCCTAGTCTCCGTTTCCGACTAAAGTATTCTGAAGCAATCCATAACGGACCAATCACAGGGCGTGCCTACATCATGATCTCGAATAACAACGAGAAAGAACCGCGGCTTTCGGTCGGGCGTACAGGCATACCTTTCTTCGGTCGCGATTTTGAAAATGTGTTGCCTGGCGAGCACATCGAGATTGACGCATCTACCCTTGGTTCCCCGGTCAAATCTCTCCGTAATGTTCCATCGGGAAACTACTATGTACAAGGTTTCATTAGTATCTATACCGAATTCTCTCGATCGGACGGCCACACTGTATGGATGCATAACGACGAATGGGAAGGACAGCAATGGGAAAAATCGCCGAATAATCTCTACAGTGAAGTGAAATCAATTTCGCTAGACTTAACTTCCGGGTACGACCACCAACTCGTTATCGCACGACTTATTCCTAGAATTGACCTCCCCGCCGAGACTCAGTGGGTCAAGAGGTTTCGAATCAAAAGCAATATACTAACCAAATTCTGGGGCAAGCCGATTTACTTCGGTGCAACAGTACTACTACCAAGGGACTACGCTCGAGAAACAATAGACTACCCTGTCGTGTACTACCAAGGACACTTCTCAACAGCTAGTCCAATGCGTTTCAAAGTAGGCGAGGATTTTCATCGCAAGTGGATCCAAGATAAATTTCCTCGCATGATCGTAGTGACTTTTCAAGATCCTACACCTTACTTTGATACATCTTATTCCGTAAACTCGGTGAATGTTGGACCTTATGGAGACGCCTTACTAGAAGAGCTTATACCGGAGATCGAAAACCGCTTTCGAATCATTCAGCAACCGTACGCACGTATTTTGACCGGCGGGTCAACGGGTGGCTGGGAAGCATTAGCAATGCAGTTCTTTTATCCCGACTTCTTCGGTGGAACATTTGCATATGCCCCAGATCCGGTAACATTTACAAATGTTGAGGGAATCAACATATATAAAGATGTCAACGCTTTCTATAAACAACACGAATGGAGACGTGTTCCTATCGCCAACACTCGGGAGTTAGATGGAGAGATACGGCTAACCTCTGAACAACGGAATCGTTTCGAACTCGTCTCAGGAACAAAGGGTCGTTCTGGAGAACAACTTGACATATGGTCAGCGGTGTTCGGCCCCCTGGGAAAAGACGGCTACTTCAAACCACTCTTTGACAAACGGACCGGTGAAATTGATCGGAGTGTCGCCGAATATTGGCGAGAGAACTACGATCTTTTACATCACTTAAAACAAAACTGGGCTAGTCTTGGCCCAAAACTAGTGGGGAAAATACATATCTACTGCGGTGACATGGACAATTTCTATTTAAATGTCCCCGTAAAACAACTTCAGGAATGGATGCGCTCGACAGAAAACCCCCATGTGCGTGGGGTTTTTGTGTGGGGTGATGGACAAGGCCACAGTTTCGGGAGAGAATTCAGTACAGAGGCCGAACGCTTTCGCAGAATGGCAGAACACGTACTTTCCAATCGGCCAGATAATCAAACACATCCTTGGTGGGAGTTCTGATGCACTGCTTCGTGCTACGTTCTACAAAAAGTTATTCTTTTGCTGCGATAAAATATACCTCATGAACCAGGATCCCACATTTCGTGTTCTCGGTGGCGCACCTTCATCTCGATCAACACGCTACGAAGCGTACCGAAGGGAATGGGAGCGTCGTGGCGAGGATTTGTCCAGCTCAAATCACCCCGTCCATGTCGACCTTGAGTCGGTTGCCGTATGTGATTTGCGGTGTGGCAGTTCTGAAGACGACCCACAAGGTTTTTGTCAAATTTGGACCCACGAGCATATTCGTAAGCTGGGTTTTGACGACCACACATATAAACGTGGTTACATGGATCCAAAATTGTATTATTTTT
>CAZFLB010000311.1:0-4286 GCA_964518945.1 uncultured Acidobacteriota bacterium
TTAAAGACATATCTTAAATTCAATTGTACCGCATATAAGCATCTAAGACCGCACACTCGCTTTACGCGTCTCAAAACGGTAGATTGAAGTAGTCGCAAGTAATATTTGGAGGACTCGATGTTTTTCTTGCTATTAATGTTACCGGTAACACAGATTGATCAGAAACCCTTAATAAGCATTTCTCCCCCTTCAGTCACTCTTAAAATTGGCAATTCCACGCAACTCAAAGCGAGCGTGAATGGCAAGGAAACTAGCAACATAGTGTTTTTTTCTTCTAATCGTAGGGCTTTAACTGTCACACCATCGGGTCACATAACCGCTAATCTTGCTGGCACATTCACAGTAACAGCCCTTCTCCCCGATAAGGCATTCACTGGAGACTGGGACTACTACTCCAGTCAAGACCCCGGTATAAGAACAACGATTCAAGTAATAGTTCCTGTACCACCCCTGAAACACATAAAATTCCTTGATCTCGCTGATCAGATGTACGCAGGGACAAGTATCACCGTATACACAACTGGAATTGATGCTAGTGGCGCTCAACGAACAGGTTTTGCGGTGAACTATTCGATACAAGAGAAGGACATCGCCAAAACCGATGAATTTGGTCAACTCACCACACTGAAACCTGGAAATTTCACACTAATTGCGAATACAAACGACCTTACCATAAGCCAAAGGATTAATGTTCTACCAAACCCGACAGACCAAATTGATTTGACGGCTTCTTCAAAACAGGTTCGTACTGGTGACGTAGTTACCTTTAAAGCATTCGCAAAATCAGCTAGGGACGAGATCCTGGCGAACATACCAATAGAGTTTGCACTACAATCAACTCCTGACCCAAGTCGTCCGGAATCCGTAGGTTCTGGAGCGCCAGCACAAATCGATAGTTTCGGGAGATTTGTAGCAGAACAACCTGGGATTTACAACATTGTAGCAATGTCAGGCAACACAATCTCACGAGAAAGCGTCCTTGTAACACCGAGAAACATCCAGCGAGAGATAGAATTTCTCGGTCATGCTCGCGTCTCAGATCGAGTCACTGGTGATCTTTGGGTATGGGAAGGCATTGATGGCAAAGACTATGCTGTACACGGAACTTGGAACGCAGAAGGACATGCCTACTTTTATGACGTAACTGACCCTCGAAACATGAAACTAATTGACACAGTTAAGGTAGATGCACGCACCGTTAACGACGTCAAGGTCTCAGAGGACGGTAAGTTCTGTGTTATAAGTCGAGAAGGTGCATCGAATCGGCGCAATGGGATAGTCATTCTCGATGTATCAAATCCACACGACGTCACAATCTTAGCAACCTATGATGACGGTATGACGGGCGGTGTACATAATGTTTTCATACACAAAGACCACATATATGCCGTCAACAATGGTCGGCGCTGGGACGTTGTAAATGTCGAAGACCCTACTAAACCATTCCGAGTTTCCAGGTTTGAGACCGATACTCCGGGTCGTTCGGTTCACGATGTATGGGTTCGAGATGGTATAGCGTATCAGGCTGGAAGATCTGATGGGCTCATCGTCATCGATGTTGGTGGAGGCGGAAAAGGTGGCTCTCCTTCCAATCCAGTTGAAATGGGTAGACTTCCACAGCTTACAGGCTGGAATCACGCAGTCTGGCCCTTTCATAGTAAATCTACAGGAAAACTTTATGTTTTTGGGGGTGACGAGGCATTTCATACTAATCCTCTCAAACCAGAAGGCGGAGGTATTCTCTGGAAAGAACAAATCCCTTCAAGAGCTAAAGGGTGGATCCATATTGTCGAGTTTGACGATATGAGTGAGCCACGTGAAGTTGCGCGTTATCAATTGCCTGATTCTGGGCCACACAACCTTTGGATCGATTGGGAGAATGAAATAATGTACGTTGGCCATTACGATGCCGGGTTACGTATCGTGGATGTGTCAGGAGAGCTATTAGGAGACCTGTACCGGCAGGGTCGTGAGATCGCAAAATTCTATTCAACGGACAATGAGGGTTTTCTTGCAAACGCTCCCTTCGCGTGGGGACCACAACCCCACAAAAACACCATCTTCTTTGCAGATTTTAATAGTGGATTATGGGCGATTAGATTGAAAAATGAAGATAAGGGAACAAAACATTGAGCCAACTACTGTTTACAGCCTTTTCTTTGTTATTTCAGACTCAGGAGCTATCAGTCGAACCACCCTCCCTCAACATGCGGGTAGGGGAAACAACTCGATTAGTTGCGAATTCTCAACAAGCTAGTGCTGTAATTTTTTTCTCAACAGATCCTAAAATTGCAACGGTGACACCAAGTGGAGTTGTTACAGCGCAACATTCAGGCACTGGGGTTTTGATAGCACTCATCCCTGCACAACCACAGAAGGACGCATCACTACAGATGGTAACTGACGCTGGTTTTCGAGTGGAGATCCCAATAACCGTAAAACCATCTCCTCTTTCTCGACTCGAAGTGAGCGGCATCCCTACCACAATGAAACCAGGGCAAAGTGTATACCTGCACGTGAAAGCCATTGACATAGATGGGGAGTCAAAAGACGTCCGACCATTTCTCGAAGTCTCGGACAGTTCAATCGCTCAGGTAAATAAGTTCGGCACACTTTTTGAAGGAACTTTCAGTGCACATCCCTATTACGACCGTGACCGACCAGACACCTATCCGAATGATGCTTCCGGCATCCTAAGAGCTGTTAGTCCCGGGAAAACAGTGCTCCGAGCGAGAATGGAAGATATTGTCGCAGAACACGAAATCGTCGTCGAAACAAATCATATTGATGAAATGCGATCTTTTTCACTCGTGCCGATCGTCACCGAAGCCAGAACTGGGGATGTCGTTAAGTTTCAAGTGCAACCCGAAAACGCATTGGTCAGATTTGCACTAGAATCTCATCCCGATCCTAGTCGAGCAGATACTGTCGGTGCCGGAGCGCCAGCGCATATCCTTCCAGACGGTCGATTTGTAGCGGAACAGCCAGGCCTGTACACAATACTGGCAACAAATGGAGAAACCATTGCTCAGCAAACTATAAATATCGTTCCAAGAAACGTAAAACAGGACATCGAATTCGTAGGGCATGCCCCAGTTCGAGACCGAGTCACTTCAGATCTTTGGGTATGGGAGGGCTTAGATGGACGGGACTACGCAATACTTGGAACCTGGAACGCGGATGGGCATGCTTTGTTCTTCGATGTCACAGATCCTGCAAACATGCAACGCATATCAGAGGTTCAAGTAGATGCACGTACGGTCAATGACGTCAAAGTCTCTAAGGACTCGCGCATAGCTGTAATCAGTCGAGAAGGAGCTTCCAATCGACGGAATGGCTTTGTTGTCCTAGATGTCTCGGACCCTAGGAACCCTAAGGTTCTCTCTCGCTACGATGACCAGTTAACTGGCGGTGTTCACAATGTCTTTTTATACGAAAATCACGTATACGCAATAAACAATGGCAGTAGGTGGGACGTAATAAACATTGAAGACCCTGAGAACCCGTTTCGGGTAGCAAGATTCGAGGACCAACGACCAGGACGCTCCGTGCACGATGTCTGGGTTCGCGATGGAATTGCGTTCCAGGCCGGAAATACCGACGGGATTATATTAATCGACGTTGGCGGCGGTAACCAGGGTGGCTCTCCTGCCAACCCAATTGAAATCGGACGATTACCACAACTGACTGGTTGGAATCATGCAGTTTGGCCATTTCAAAGCAAATCTGCTGGAAAATTTTACATTATCGCTGGTGACGAGGCCCACCCAGTTAACCCAAGGATACCTGGTCCCATTATTTCATGGGAAGAAAAAGCTGCATCTCGCGCCATGGGCTGGATTCATATACTCGACTTCGAAGATACGAAAGCGCCCAAAGAAATCGCCCGATATCACGTAACCGAAGCTGGCCCTCACAATCTTTGGATTGACTGGGACAAAGAAATTATGTACGTGGCCTATTTTAATGGAGGTTTGAGAGTCGTAGATATCTCGGGCGAACTAGTAGGAGACCTCTATCGGCAAGGTCGTGAGATCGCTAAGTTTTATTCCGACGACCCAGAAGGGTTTGTTCCAAACTCACCATTTGTCTGGGGCCCTCAACCCCACAAGGGAATGATTTTTTTCTCTGACTTTCACAGCGGACTCTGGGCAGTGCGTTTAATACCTCGAAAACAAGAACCTTTGGAGGCAATCCGTTGAAAAACCTTCATTTTTTATTTATTTTGATTGCGACTACCAGTTGGGCGGAAGACCCTGTAACACACGACTATTTCGTTTATGTTG
>CAZFLB010000312.1:0-4526 GCA_964518945.1 uncultured Acidobacteriota bacterium
CAGGCAAAATTATGCCTATATCGCCGTAATATTCCAGATACCCCCTTGAATATGTGTTTTTCAATTTTTTCTGGAAAGGACTGATAAGTAACAACACGAGCTCGTACACTAGCAAATTTAGCGGCTAAAATACCGTACTCACATGAGTTCCACCAAGGCAACACAAAATGTGCTAAGTCAGGCTTCACAGTAGAGAAATAGTTATAAGCAGTCTTTAGTCGGACCAGAACGTTTCCAGACTGCGGAGAAATATCTACATTGTCAACTGGAACATTATTAGACCGCATAAATTCAAACACGTCTTCGGTCCGTTTAGAATAGGGCATAGCAATACGCACATTGTATCCTGCGTCCCGCACTCTGGGCACCAAGAGCTTTAGATAGTTTGAATTGCCACCAATTTGTAGTTGATCACCTCTGTAATCAATCATGAAAACAATATTACGTGTCATAGGATCCTTTGGCAACATATCCTTTAAACAGCCAGTCCCTAAACCTGTCGGCACTCCATATCACATATACAATTGCCAATAACACAAATAACCAGGTGAGAAAATAAGTCATTTCTGCACCATTATTATTAATTTCATCATGCACTAACTTAGATAACACTTTTGCTATAGGAATGTTAAACCCATTCTTCATCATTAGTGCAAAGCTGCGATATACCGGTCCACCTGCTGGGTACATTAGTATTGGAATATTAAGACAAAGACCAACGATACCAGCCCACACAATCCAACTACGCAAATAAATAGAACGGAAATCAAGTCTTGATATCAATATGGCAATAAACGGCATGGCGGGAAGTAAATATCTCGGTCCGCCCGGACCTGTAATTGCCTGCCAAGAAAAATAAGTAAGCATTTCTTCAGTCTGTATCCACAAATGTGTATACCAGGTAGCAAATAACCAGTGAACAATAATTAAACTCCAACATAATACAGCCAAAGCACTCAACACCTTACTTTTCCGTAAACCAAGAATAAGACAGATAAGCATTGGAAAATACCAAATGAAACCTAGTTTCCAACCTACCAAAAACTCAATAGCTACATCAACAAAAGCTATATCAGATGGGGTCTGATACAAACCCTTAGATTGAAAATAAGCAAACGGTATATCCATCAATGGATTTCCCAATGCAATCCACTGGTATACCAACAAAATTAGTGCGCCAGGCACAAGACCAAGCAAAAAACTCATCACTTCGCTACGATGCCTATAATAAAGATATAACAATACGAATAATGTAGTTATGACAGCAGGCACATTAACTAAAGTAGCAATTCCTAAAAACAATCCGGACATAAACAACGGTGCCTTAATAGCTTTTTTCTGTTCAAACCCCACAACAAATAACAAAGCAAGTGTTGTCAAAGATGTTTCAGCAGCTGTATGAATATTAGTGCCAGACGTAAAATAGTAAGCAGCCATACTACCCCATCCTAAGCAAATCGAGAGCCACAAAGCCAACCGTTTAGTCAAGCCAAGCCAGTTCAACATTAACCATATCGATACAACAAAGACAGCAAAAAGGGGTGCATTGACAGATAGCGCAAAAAGTAGTCCATGATAGACTAAAATCGCATCATTATCTGCAATGAGCGCGACAATGTCATCCATATTGAAAAATGAAGATAACCCATAAATTGGTGCGGCTAGTATGCCGACTCCAGGATTGACCATTAATATTCTTTTACCTGCAAAATCATAGGCTTCCACTTGTTGCCCATACAGCTTCTCAGCATTAGTTATGTCAATCGTTTGATTATGAACCAGCGAGTACGCCAAATATTGAAATCTATTCTTGCTAGTGAACAATCCATGCGGACTGGAATCCATGAAGAACAAGCAGATCAAATAAGCAGTTACAAATATCCTGATCGCAATCCAACGATTACTAGTACGATTTTTCAAAATGTGATCCATCTTCATATTCAAAATCCTCTATCAAAGACTGTTTCTACATTTTTTGTTCTATTCACTATTCAACTACAAATGATAAATTAGTCACTACAACTCGTATACTGCAATACAGAAATATCTCCTACTGACAATGCATCAAGTGAGCAATATGAAAACTTTGCTGTATCTGTATGCAGCGTTGCAGGAGCACCAATGGGCTCTCGGATTGTATCTATCACCCAAATGTTGTCATAGTTGTCCAGCGCTGGCAATCTACCAAGGACGTCTATTTTCTGTAATGCGTGAAGTTTTGGATGATAGTCAATTGTCCTGCCAATATGTCCCAATAATACTCTTGAACCTGAAAATGCAGGAATGAAATTAGCAAAAACAGGTCCAGCAACCACAACATCATTATTGCCAACATTATTCTCAATCCAACTAAACATATCCATCTCTGAAGTAGAGAGTCTAATAGGCCATATATCGGCACTATGTAAATTCACGCGCTTATCCACATAGTGCACATAAAGATGACCATACCAAGGATACACATAAGTCAGAAATGTTCCTGGTAATATAAGGATCGCCATAATAACGTAATACAACCTTGATAAATTATCGCTAATTGTACTCATATGAGATATTGCATAGCTCACAAGAACAATAATAGGCAGGTAAATTCCGTCCATAAATCTGGCGGACCCTGGAAAATTCCCTAAAGACACTATAAGTATGAATAACAACCATATTGATGACAAAACATGACCAAAGTAATGTGTTGAATCTGACCGCAACACTCTGTAAGCACTCCATACAGCCATTGGACCTAAAACACCTACATGCAGTATTAGTAACCACACATCTATAGTGCCATTCATCACCTCATTCTTGTAAAAATAATACAACCAAAAGTCGCTACGAAGCGCAAAATGCGAGTACCACAAAGACATTATTCCTCCTGGTACTAGTGACACAAAAATCAACTTAGTATCAGGGATTGACTTACGCCATACTAATGACATGTACGCTATAGATGTCACTATAATGGCTATCCACAATATACCTAATGTTGGCAACAACCATGAAACTAGAAAAACAGCTATAGCAATATCTCGATAATTTCGTTGTTTGTCACGAACACATATCACTAAATTTCGAAATAGTATGGCCACAGAAATGTTGGCCAAAACAAAATGGGGCATGTAACAATTATGAGTAATAGGATTCATACTAGGATTACCCCATCCCTCAGCATAGAGATAACGG
Source organism: uncultured Acidobacteriota bacterium (assembly GCA_964518945.1). Lineage (GTDB taxonomy): Bacteria > Acidobacteriota > Vicinamibacteria > Marinacidobacterales > SMYC01 > CAZFLB01. The sequence continues at coordinate 3,178 of CAZFLB010000312.1, forward strand.
CCTGAAATATAATCCTCTAGAATAGGAAATTCTTGAAGCAACTGATTGATCCCTAACAGTCCTGGAAAAATCACCAGAAATGCAGTAGCAACTTGCACTTCCCGGTCACTCTCCAAACATGCCACAAACAACCTCCTGTATGTAATAAATGCAATACAGGCTAAGGGGTAACCAACCACAATGTAAAAGTAGTTAATAGAAAGACCAGTTAAACCATAAAACCATCCGAGAAGACGATAAAACAAGGATGAATGAATAAAATTAAGTTCTTGAGGCAAACCATACTCAGTAGTAAATAAGAGATTACCTAACCACACATCGCCTTGCATGCCATCTCTTACAGAAACTAAATAAGCGTTACGGTCATGAATATTTAATATGCTTCCAGCAAACGTCCCACCTGTAGTCGTGGCCAAATAGAACCCGTAACGATTCGGACCATAAAGAAGCATCGCCCAGACCATTGCCAAGACATACTGGTTTCTTATTAATCTTCGCATTTAGACACCAAAAAGTTACCTAAAGCCAAAAATTGTAATCCAGAAACATCTAACACCTCCAAAGCGTCAACAGGAGAGTAAACCAATGGATAACCATGCAAGTTAAAGGAAGTATTTAGTATTGCTCCATCCCCACTAATAGACTGGTATTTTCGTAACAATGATTCATACTCAGGATTATCGTCAGGATAAACCTCTTGTGGACGAGCAGTACCATCCTGTGGATGTACAGCAGCAAAAATACGATTGCGTTTATTGCTTGTGGTATCAAAAGACATTACCATATAGCATGCCTTAGCCGGTTTAGGTTTGTGAAAATAGTCAGTACTGTAGTCTGCAAGCACTGACGGTGCAAAAGGCATCCAAAAATCTCTGGACTTAATTATGTCATTTATATAGCGAACAACATTTGGTTGAGATGCATCAGCAAGGATGGAACGGTTTCCTAATGCACGAGCACCAAATTCCATTCGGCCTTTGAAGCGAGCAACAACCTGTCCATCAGCAAGTAATTCAGCAACTTTACCCTCCACATCATCATACTTCTCCCATCGAATTTGCTTGCTGGCAAAAATATACTGGCGTAATGCCAGCTCTATGTCACTATCATTAAATTCACCGCCCCAATAAATGGGTCCCAATGGCTCAATATCAACCCTTTGATTAGCACTTAATTTACTTTCAGCATAATACCAATACGCCGAACCTACCGAATTGGTCTCATCTCCACATGACGGAAAAACAAACAGTTCATCAACTTCCGGAAGTGACAAAATAGCCTGGTTGGCCTTAACATTCATAAAAGTACCACCGCTCACAGCCAAGCGCGATAAACCTGTTTCACGTATA
>CAZFLB010000313.1:0-4671 GCA_964518945.1 uncultured Acidobacteriota bacterium
CATCCGACTCAATTCCCTTCTTACGAAGAACTGTTCGGATACGAAATGCTTCGTCACCAACAGCATCACCTCGATGCACTGCAGGAAGCCATTGGTCAACGCGCATAATTTCATCTGTCTCCTTTTTTGAGTGCTTGCTCTACAAAATTCAACAAAAGAGCTGAATCATCTCGACTACTCTGCTCCTGAAGGACACGGTCTTGCCCATTGATAATGGCTTCTGACATTTCTGGATTAGACACAATAGTATGTGCCATATGAGCAATCTCATCGATTCGTTTCTCTCGAATTAATATTCCTGCATCGTGAAGCGTCTCAGGCACCGCACCGGCATCAAATGCCATCACTGGAACTCCAAAATGAAATGCCTCAATGAGAGGCACGCAGTACCCTTCATGTTCACTAAGACAGATAAATAAGTCAGCTACTCGATAGTAAGAACACAGCTCGTTATCCTCTACGTGACCTGTAAACACGACATCAACTAGTCCAAGCTCGTCGACCATGCGAACAAGCGCTTGGTAGTATTTCTCGAAACCAACCCACTCTCCCACGAGTAGCAAACGAGAATTCCGATCTATATATTTCTGATAGAACGCGAAAACTTTGATCAGATCGTGAAAACATTTATTTGGAATAACTCGCCCAACAAAAAGAAAATTGGTCTTTTCATCGTCAAACATCTCACGAACAACAGGGTTCGGCGGTCCGGACAATCGTTTTGGATCGACAAGCAAAGGTAAAACACCCGTAGGGTGAAATCCAACCGCCTCGAGTTCAGCGCGATTAAATTCCGAATCCCCAAGAGCAAGGCTCACTCGTGGCACAAAAGCTTCAAGCTCTCTTCTACCGTGATAGCACAATCCCGCAAGATGCTGATGGAAACCAACGAACCACCTCGCGGGGGTAATATTGTGATAGACAAGAAGAATTGTATCCGGCAAGTGGTAAGCAAATGTACTGACCCCAGCTCCTATCGAAAAATGCAAAATCACCAAATTATCCGGTGATGATATCTCTTTATACTCCCAAAGCTTCCTAGCATAACCCGCCATTTGCGGGTGGACCGATTCGGCAAAAATTTCGGAGTCAAAACCCGCAGTTTTTAGGACCTCTTGGATTCGTAGAGCTTCGTTTCCTATTGCATCTCCATAGGACAGTGCTGCAAGAATTTGATGAATTTGCATTTTTTAAGAACGCCCAAAACGCGAAAAGAGCCCCGGTTTTTTCAAGACCGCTCGTTCACGATCTTCCTTTCTTAACTCTGAAAGAATGTGATTATATTTTGCTTCTACGACCTCCCAACGATAGTGATTGCGATAAAAACGCTCCCCATTAGTCCCCAGTCCTTCACAAAGTTTCTCATCTTTTTCAAGCCGAGTTAATGCTTCACGAAATTCGTAGTAGTTGTCGAAATAGAGTCCCGCATTTGAACGTTGGCACTGACCACGAAGAACATCGCATTTACCATTTACAAGAACAGGCTTTCGAACTGACCACGCTTCTAGCGTCACCATAGACAAACTTTCCAACTCAGAAGGCATAACCAACAATTTTGCCCCCACAAGAGCGCTCCATTTTTCGACCTCAGATAAAAACCCAGTGTAGTGGATGCCCGGATCATCTGGTATTGCCATATTTTTGCCGCCCACAAGCACAAGTTTGAGTTGAGATTCTGTTTCATGTCGATATCGACAGTAGTAGTTGAATAGTGTTCTACAGCCCTTGTTCTGATCCACACGACCCAAGAAAATCATATAAGGACCTTCAACCTCGTGCCTCTCTCTAAAAAGCTGCTGATTTGGACTGGTAGGCACATCTGAGCCAACGCCAACAACATCACCTCTAACGTCACGATTACCCGTGGTTTTCCAAATCATAGCGCGCTCTTCCACAGAGTTGTAGATAATGGCACGCGGCAAATGAAAAAGGCCCTTGAAAATTTCAAGGTCTATCACTTCATCCTTCTCTGCTGTAGGTACGAGCAACGCTTTTGGCGCCGTAGCTTTAATACCGTAATAGCTATGGTAATACCGATAGCTGAAGAAAATAAAATAGTCGTAGTCATTTTGCCGTCGCGTCAAAAATCTAAGTAAAGCCGGAGACAGTGGTCCTTGTTCTTCAAGCCATGCTATTTCGTCGTGCTCATCGTGGCGCCCCAAAAAAACTTTCTGTGACAATCGGCCAAAGCGGTTTGGGTCCCGCGATCTTCTAACCTTAAAACGTCGTACTGGAACTCCATTTATCTCTTGCAATCCAGCAGGATGCTCGTTACGCCAAGTGATGTAATCTTTGGCACAAGAAGTCATGACCTCTATCTGATGTTGCTGTGCCAGATGTTCCGCCACGAGACGACAATGATACTCAGCACCCCCGTTGACATCCTCTCCATAGCGCTGAACGACAAAAGCGAGCCGTAGCCTCTCTATCTCACGCTCTGGCTTCAAGATTTGGCTTGGCCGCCGATAGCGTCTCGGCGCGACTTTATTTTGATCCTCCGCCACCGCTGCTACCACCACTGTCTCGTGAGCTTCCCGAGTCACTTCTGTTTCCCATCGGTTTACTCCCACGTCGACGACGAGTTGGGCGACGTCCTGTACCACGACTTCTTCGTCGACTATCGCTTGTGGAACTATCTTTTGAATCACTAGAAGTAACAAGTTGCTCGAATGTTTTTTCCCTCTTTGACTGAAAGTCGACACGTATACCTAGAGTTCGAAGCCTACCTTTAAGATTTGTCACTTCCAGATTTAAACGCGTAACCTCAGTCACCATGTTGTGTAGCAAGAGCACATAGTAACGATTCAAGTCTGCTTGGCGAGTAAGTGCACTAATCATTGGGTTTGGATTGAAGAACAACTTCAAAACAGGATTCAATAAGCTCCTCAAAGACTGAATAATCCCACCACCACCAGACCGCGATGAAGCATAAATGGTTTCTGATGTAAAGGAGTAATTCCATTCCTTATCACGAGCTCGGAATGCAGCCACAAAATCACTGTTGAACTCGTTAGCATCAAGGACAGCGTCAAGTTTCATATCTGAGATCTCTCTAACCTCTTCTTCGGTATAGAAACCTTTACGCTTCTCCTCAATTTTCTTTCGAATATTGGCCATGATGGCCTCTATATCAATGTCCGTTCCTTTTGAACTAAAGGTAGACATAATCCTCCTTACCGCGGCCGCAACATGAAGGCGACCTGCGCATTCATTGGGCAGTTCCTAATACAGTAAAAGCTAGTACTTATATGTTACCGTGGTATATCACCGTGATCACTGTCGCCGCCCAGAGCGTCACCGTCACGAGAATCGGCTTGTCATTTAATAAAACCAAGGTTGGGCTGCCACCTTTTTCTTTTCGGTGAACGAGATATAAGTATCGCAAAATCCCATACAAAACGAACGGAAGTGTCCAAATCAATCCATCCGTACCAAACTTGGCTACCGTTTCTGGCGCCGACGCGTACAGTCCGTATGTGACTAACGTCGATGCCGACACTACGGCTATCATTTGATCTAACAAATAAGAACTATACTCTCCCAAAATACTTCGATGCTCCGCTGCTTCATCTAACAATAGCGTAAGCTCATGCCGTCGCTTTGAAAGTGCTAAAAACAAAGCTAGCAATAAAGTACAAACCAACAGCCAATTGCTTACGGCAACATTGATAGCAAATGCCCCAGCTACAGCCCGAAGTACAAAACCCATCGCCACAACAAGTACATCTACAATGACGATATTTTTCAATACTAAACAGTATGCTGCCATTACAAAAAAGTAAACGATTACAGTAATTCCAAACTTGATGTCGAGAGAAATAGCGGTGAAAAAACCGATAAAAACAAGTATTAATCCAACAAATATTGAGAATTGTTTCGAAAGCTCTCCAGAAGCTATAGGTCGACTTCTCTTGACTGGATGCAACCGATCTTTTTTTAGGTCGACTAAATCGTTCAGAAGATATACTGCTCCTGATACTACGCAGAAGATCAAAAAGGCCCAAGTAGCACCTATTACTGAGGGCCAGTGAAACAACTTCTGTGCAAAGATAAGGGCCGCAAGCACAACAAGATTTTTTGTCCACTGGTGTGGGCGCAGAGCAATTAAGAGAAACTTAAACTCTCGAATGCTAGGCAAATGCGTGCTCGACCGATCTTCATTCAAAGAGCCTATCCCCGCTCATGCGGCAGAGACGACTCTAAGGCTTCCTGACCCATTTGCCTCTTCAGCTCCGATTCCTTATTGACTTTCATCTTTCAGTATTCCTCCAGGAAGCATTAAATAGAAGCGCTTACAGTATAACAGTTCAGAATTATCACAATCAGTGAAACCTGTCAAACTAACTGATCCAAAGACACTTATTTCACTTCAACCCCTGTGCTAAACTGCCAATGTATCTATGTCTGACCCTTTTATTAAAAAACTCCAAGAGCGTGCAGCTGAAAACAGAAAACGGATCGTCCTGCCTGAATCAACGGAACCTCGTACCCTTATGGCTGCGATGAGGATGAAGGACAGCGGAATCGCTGAACCAGTACTAATTGGTATCCCTGACGACATTGCGGTCGCTGCAAAAACAGCCGGCATCGATATCAGCAACATTGAAGTTCAATCCTCTCAAAATGTGGACAAAATAGACTCTTATGCCAAAAAGTTCTACCAGCGAGTAA
>CAZFLB010000314.1:0-4899 GCA_964518945.1 uncultured Acidobacteriota bacterium
GCTGTGTCGACATCATCTCCGGTGGTTTATGGTTGGACTCCGCATTGAGAGAGTTCTTGCCACATCGGTTTGACTGCTTCGGGGTCGTACAATGGTTGCATAGTAATATCTCCTTATGATCCTCTCTACGCTAGCACAAAAATGATTTTTGTTGCACACAACATAAGAATATCCAGCGAGAAGGTTGTTCGATAGAATGGGCTTATTCCTTGATGTTGCGGTCTACTTCTATCATCGTGCTGTTTTTGTCCGTTAGGACGATATTTGCCTTTGGACAAGCTGCAACTATTGATTATGAGCAAGCACGATTTGATAAGCGTTTGATTGCAAAACGTGCTTTGGGAAATATCACGGTTGATGCAGTGTTAGACGAGCCTGATTGGGCGGAAGCTTCCCTTGCGACAAATTTTACCCAGAGTGATCCTCGTGAGGGAGAGTCAGCGACATTCGAAACTGAAGTACGAATGCTTTATGACGATGAGAATCTTTACTTCGGGTTCATGGTTTATGACGACGACCCAGATAATCTTGTAATCAATGATTTAAAACGAGACTTTAGTCCTCGATCTGGTGATGTTGTTGGAGTGGTACTTGATACATTTCACGATCAAAGAAATGGCTATCTTTTTGAAACTAGCCCAGCCGGTGCAAAATTTGATGGACAGTTCTCTAATGAAGGCCGGGAATTTAACGCGGATTGGGACGGTGTTTGGCATGTAAAGAGCCGGATCACTGAGGATGGGTGGATATCAGAAATTGTTATTCCGTTCAGAACGTTACGTTTTAAACGTCAAGCGAGTCAGACATGGGGTATCAATTTTCTTCGAAGAAATCGTCGTTTAAACGAGGATTCTTATTGGGCACCTATACCGCGCATTCATACGATTGCGCGTGTTTCTTTAGCCGGCACTTTAGAGCAGCTGGAAGGACTTCGGACTCGTCGAGATATAAAGGTTACACCTTATGCACAAGGTCAATTGAACAAAGATGGTACCGAAGGTACTACGAAAGGAGATATTACTGGTGGCATTGATGCCAAAGTTGCTGTCGGAGTAGGAATGCGTCTAGATCTCACTCTGAACACCGATTTTTCACAGGTGGAAGCAGATGTACAACAGATCAATCTAACTCGGTTCAACTTGTTTTTCCCAGAAAAGAGAGACTTCTTTCTTGAAAATTCGGGCATCTTTCGTTTCGGGCCTCCTACTGACCCTCGCGTTAGCCAGTTTCAAGCAGATTTCGGTTCCGTGGCTACAACTTCGAATTTGCGAGGAGGACAGAGTAGAGGTAACGATTTACTTCTTTTCTTTAGTAGAAGGATTGGTCTTTCTGAACAAGGTCAACCTATTCCAGTTGTGGGTGGTGGCCGGTTTACGGGTCGAGCAGGCGCCTACGAAATGGGTTTGCTGAATATTCAAACAGGTAGTGTTCCTGATTTTGTAGGTAACAACTCTTCGGCAAATGGGGATAACTTCACCGTTGCTCGAATTCGCCGCAACATCCTTGGGAACTCTGACATAGGACTCATTTTTGTTAACCGTGAGAACATGAATTCCAAGCACTTCAATCGCTCTTTTGGGTTTGATGCGAATTTTCGAGTTACACCTGAGATTGACATCAATGGATATGTGGCTAAGACATCTACTAGGGGTCTTACGGGAGATGATTTTGCTGGGCGGATCGCATGGAGCTATGATGGGCGACTTTGGCAAATCCGCAATGCGTTTTCAACTCTGCAGGATAACTTCAATCCGGAAGTTGGATTTGCACCGCGTATTGGTGTTAAACGGACCTCGGCATTGTTGGGGTATCATTATCGGCCCTCTTGGGCAAAGGATTTTCTCCGTGAGATTAATCCACATTTTGAATTTGAGTATTTTACGGATCAAGAGACAATTGTCGTTAGTCGGTATCTAAACGCCCATTTTGCTTTCCAAATGCAGAATGGAGGACTTTTCGAATTCGGATTAAATACAAACCTTGAACAACCACAATCGGACTTTGCGATACACCCGAAAGTAACAATCCCTCAGGATTTCTATACATTCAGCGAAGTGTTTGGCATGTTTTTTAGTGATACTAGTCGACTTCTTTCAGGTAATGTTCGAGTCTCTTCAGGTGATTTTTATTCGGGAACGCGGCAAGCGGTGTCTCTTGGTGCAGTCTTAAGACTAGGTGCTAAGTTAAGTACCCAAGTAGGTTGGTCGTATAATGACATCGTGCTAGCAGAGGGAGCATTCTCCACTCATCTTCTAACGGCGCGTTTCTCATATAATTTCAATACCAACATGTTTCTAAATGGGCTCCTGCAATACAACAATGTTAGTGATGAATGGAGTGCAAATATTCGTTTTAATCTGATTCATCGTCCACTTTCCGATTTTTTTATTACTTATAACGATTTGCGTGATGAGTATGGCGTAGTTAAGGATCGTGCTGTGATAGCAAAATTCACCTATTTACTTAACTTTTGAACAACTAATGCGATATACGAGATGCATTTGGGTTCTGTTTCTAATCATCATTCCATCGATGGTATTGGCTCAAGAGGAACCTATCGTTATTATCGAGACCACTTTCGGAGATATTACGGCTGAGCTGTATCCATCGAGTGCCCCTCTTGCGGTCGAAAACTTTCTCCAATATATGAAATCAGGTTTTTATGAGGGCACGATTTTTCATCGAGTTCGAAAAGGAACTTTGATCCAGGGAGGGGGATTTACGCCAGGCTTACAGCAGAAAAAGCCACGACCACCTATCAAAAATGAAGCGCAAAACCGGATTAAGAATGAAAAATGGACTCTTGCCATGGCACGAAGTGGGGGTATTCACACGGCGACAGCACAATTCTTCATTAATACCAATGACAATCGTGATTTTGACCACCGAGGTATGAGTGTGAGGGCATTTGGTTACGCTGTATTCGGAAAAGTCATTGAAGGTATGGATGTTGTGACTTCAATTGAGAATATTAAAACAACAAACCGAAGTCGTATGAGAGACGTACCATCGATACCTATTGTTATAAAGAGGGTAAGACTTGATCAGCCCTAGCTCATTGTGAAAGCTCTTTTTCTTGAATCAGGGGGTATTTGCTAAGGGCGTGTTTATTTCCATGCGTTCACTTTATTCTTTACAGGTTATAATATGAAAGTTTCCCAGTGGGCGGTTAGCTCAGCGGGAGAGCACCTGGTTTACACCCAGGGGGTCACAGGTTCAAATCCTGTACCGCCCACCAACAGTTGTTGTAGTTGTTTTAGTAAAAAAGTTTATTTCAAAAAGTTCCGGTAGGGTGAAGTTGGTCAAAAGAACTAGTATGGGAGTTAAATCATGGATAACCGCAGTAATTGTGGTTTCATGCACTAGTTCCATTTCAGCCCGGTTGTTGGCGCAGGGCATTCCGAACACACCGTCGAGAACAACAACAGGTGTTCAGTTTGAAAACGTAACACTTGAGGCTGGATTTGTAAGCCCTGAAAATTTTGGAGGACATGGCATTCAGGTTGCGGACATCGATAATGATGGATGGCTTGATGTTTACGTAACACACATTTTTGACCCAAAGCAAAATCGGCCAGATTTTTTATTTCGTAACTTGGGTGGTAGCCCCCAGCGTTTTGAAGAGATAGGCGTTGCAGCAGGTGTAGATGATCAAGGATTCTTTCCTTTAACTCTGGAGGACGGTACCGTTGAGGAATTTTCTGAGGAGTCGCATGCAGCTACGTTTGCGGACTTTGATAATGATGGAGATGTAGATCTTTTCAACGCACATACTTGGAGTGGTCATCATCGTTTATATCGAAATGATGGAGGAGGACGTTTTGTAGATCTTTCGGATAGTGCAGGCATTCAAGTTCGTGACATTGGTCCTCGTGGGGTAGTGGCTGCCGATCTTAATGGAGATGAACTACTTGATGTCATAGTTACTGGCTGGCAGGGTTTTAGACCTAACGTGTATATGAATCTCGGCGGTTTTCGGTTTGAGCGCAGGAGATTGAAGGGCGATGCTAATCGTGATTTTGCGAATCAGGGAATTAGTGTGGTTGATTTGAATAAAGATGATCGTCCAGATGTCTTTCTGACCTCTTTTGAGTATTTGCCCGGAGTAGGTTATGGGCCGCTCGCTGTTCTTGCTAACGAGTCACCCCGTTTTGTGGAGCATACACTTTTTGCTGGACTTGAGTACTATCAAACAACGACAGATCCTCGCGGCACTAATGGGTTCAGTTTTCAAGACATAGACAACGATACAGACCTTGATGTTGTTATCACTGGTTTTCACGGCTCAAAGCTTTATCGTAACAATGGTGAAGGTCGGTTTAACTTGATACGTCGATTTGAGGGTAGTTATTACTCCGCTGCATTTGGCGATATAGATAATGATGGAGACCTCGATCTTTATTTTGCTGGTGACACGAGTGTTTATCTTAACAATGGCAATGGCGCTTTTAGACGGAAAGTAGACGTTGGGATTGTTGGTGTTGGAATGGATGCCCGTTCAGCAGTATTTGCTGATATGGATAACGATGGCTTGCTGGATCTGTTGATTGCTAGTAAGCAAGGGCCCAATACTTATTTTCGTAATACGGGGTTTCGCAAAACGACGAACCTGCAACGTGATTGGCTTGGAGTATCTTTGACAGGACCGAATGGTGAGAAGGGTGCGTTGGGTGCTCAAGTAACATTGATTAAAGGAGAGACTGTATTAGGCTATCGAGTTGTTCAGTCTTCGACCGCCTATTGTAGTCAAGACCCATCTAGACTTCACTTTGGTCTTGGTACAACCAAGGGAACCTTCGATGTGAAGGTCAATTTTCAGGGTGCTATTTAGTTAATTCGACGAGGAGTTAACCCTGCCCAAGTCGTCGAAGTGATGGCGCAATCAACGGTTCCCCATCA
>CAZFLB010000315.1:0-3363 GCA_964518945.1 uncultured Acidobacteriota bacterium
AAACGTGCTTGGCTTTCGCTAGGCGGTGAGGATGTTTATGTGAATGTGGCTGGGGGGATGAGCATTAGCGAACCTGTTGCAGATTTGGGACTTGTAGCTTCGGTAGCATCTAGTTTTCGAAGACAACCTATCGATTCAGGAACAGTTATGATTGGCGAAATTGGGCTTGCTGGGGAGGTGCGGCGAGCTCAACAAGTTCCTCTCAGAGTAAAAGAAATAGCGAGACTTGGTTTTCGCCGTGTTCTAATACCGGAGGGCAATCTTCCATTAGATGATGTGCCGGAAAACCTTAAAGTGGTTGGGTTAAACAATATCTCGGAATTGATGGCGGCTATTTTTTAGTGATGTTGTGCCGAGAACAGAAAAAAAAACCACTATTCTCCGAATTTACCATTCTTATAGTGGCCTTCGATCGGTTAGAAGAAACGCAGCATGCCGTTCTGTTTTTTCACATTTCTAACTGTGCGTTAGGTTTGCGTGGTAATGAATTGGTTTAAAGTAAGAACTCTATTGGTTCTTATACCATTGGTGACAGTCAGCACTATTATTTGTGGAAGCGCTTCGCTTTTGCTTGCAGTATTTTTTCGTGGTGGTAATGTTTCCCATCGAATTGCTAGCTTGTGGGGATGGAGCATCCTCAAATTATGTGGAGTACGTGTTACCGTAAGAGGCGGACAGGATCTCGAGACTGGTCATCCCTATGTAGTCGCATCAAATCACCAGAGCCTGTTTGATACGCCAATTTTATTTGCATATTTACCGGTGTCGTTCCGCATTCTCTACAAGAGGTCATTGAATTGGGTGCCGTTCTTAGGGTGGCATTTGTTTATGAGTGGCCATGTGGCAGTCGAACGTGATAGCCCCAAAAAGGCTCGCAAGAGTCTTGAACATGCTGCTCAAAGGATTCGCAATGGAACCTCGGTGGTTGTTTTTCCTGAAGGTACGAGAAGCTATGATGGTACGGTAAAGGACTTTAAGAAAGGAAGCTTTCGGTTAGCAATAGAAGCTGGTGCTTCCATTGTTCCTGTGACTATAGTTGATAGCCACCTGGTGATGAAAAGGGGGAGCGTTACTGTCTATCCTAGAAATATTCAGATATGGATTGATAAGCCGCTATTCTTAACGGGTCATGCGGAAGAGCAAGTGTCAGAGCTGATGCAGGAAGTGAGGGGCGTGATCATAAGAAACCTGTCTAAAGGGCGAGATTTACAAGCTCAAGAGTAATGTTAACGATGACACAGGTTGGGGCTATTGTTGTTGCGGGAGGGGCTTCAAGACGTTTCGGTTCCGACACACCAAAACAATTTCTTCAAGTTTCAGGTAAACCTTTACTTGCGCACACTGTTTCCCGCATTGTGAGCTGTCATAGCATCCAGCACGTTGTTGTAGTCCTACCTGCTTATGATTTTGAGTTTAGTTGTGAGTTAATGCAACCATACTTAAAGGGTGGTCATATAGATATTGTTGCTGGAGGGGCGAATCGCCACGAGTCAGTTTATTCAGGATTAAAACAAATTCAGTTCAATCGCGATGCTTTAGTTGTGGTGCATGATGGTGTTCGGCCTTTGGTAGACGAAGTGATTACGGAACGCGTCATATTGGGGGCTAGTAAGACAGGTGGTGCTATTACGGCTATTCCTATTGTTGACACATTAAAAGTGGTTTCGGAGGATATGGTAATCAGCTCTACGGTAAACCGATTGGATCACTACAGGGCACAGACACCACAGTGTTTTCGTGTTGGGACTCTGTTGGATGCTTTTGAGCAAGCCCGGCGAGAGTGTTTCACTGGTACTGATGAAGCATCCTTATTAGAACGGTGTGGCATTCCAGTTCAAGTTGTAATAGGAAGTGTACGAAATATCAAAGTGACAAATCCAGAAGACCTAGATTTGGTCAGGTATTTTTTATCCAGTGATTCGATATGACAGTACGAGTGGGAATTGGATTTGATGCACATCGTTTGATTGAAGGGCGTAAGCTTGTTTTGGGAGGAGAGACCATCGATTATCCACTTGGTTTAGATGGCCACTCTGATGGTGATGTTTTACTGCATGCTGTAACGGATGCGCTTTTGGGATCTGTTGCGGCTCCGGACATTGGTATGCTATTTCCAGCAGATGATCCACGCTGGTCCGGACAGGAGAGTAGAACGTTTCTTGATAAGGCAGTCGCAGTTGTTGAAGAAAAAGGCTATCGAGTCCAACAACTTGATATTGTGGTAATTGCATCGGAGCCAAAGATTGCTGAATACGCGTCTTCTATTCGTCAACGTGTTGCCTCTATTTTAGGGATACTTCCGGAGGATGTGGGACTGAAAGCGACCACTACTGACAAAATGGGTTTTACCGGGAGGGGTGAAGGAATTGCTGTTCAAGTAGTTGTTACGGTGACGGCATGATGACAGTGCGTGGTTTCCGTCCTGTATTGGAGGCATTGCGTGCGCAACCGCTGCGTGTCAAAAAAGTCGTGATTTACGGGGCTGTTGTTGCGAAGAAGCTCGAAATTGAACACCTTGCTCGAAGGCTTAACGTTCCGGTTTATCGTGAGTCGAGGGAAGCTGGGACATCTGGTGTTTTGGCACAGTTGTCCACTTTTCAGTGGGCTGATTTTGATGAGCTTTTAGAGAGCGCGACGTCACCCGCCTTATTTCTTGTGTTAGACCAAGTAAGCGACCCTCGTAACTTTGGTGCTATTGTTCGTGCTGCGGACGGAGCTGGAGTGCATGGTATTGTGATTCACGAAAGGAAGATGGCTCCTCCTTCAGAGGTTGCTGTCGTGGCTTCAGCAGGTGCTCTCCTCCATTCTCGAGTCGCTCGTGTTCGAAATATTTCTGACGCACTTAGTAGATTTAAACAAGTTGGTGTTTGGACAGTTGGGTTGCAGCCGACGGCTAAACAGCTTTGGAATTCCTTTGATTACTCTGAACCCGTAGCTATTGTCTTAGGTTCAGAGGGTAGAGGTCTAAGACAACATGTGGCGAATACTTGTGATACTTTAGTATCTCTTCCTCAAAATGGAACTGTTGAATCCTTAAACATCTCAGTGGCTGCCGGTGTCGTGCTCTACGAAATTGTTAGGCAACGGATGGAAAACAAATAGCCTTGTTGTGGAAGAAGTTTCGAATGGCTTTATTTTGACTAAGACTTGGAGTATATTAAACGGTCGCCTTCAAAACCCTAACAACTAGTTTTATTTCTTGCAGGAGTTGGATTTACTCTGGTATGATCAAGTGTTTGCGAGCTGGCGTAGCTCAGTTGGGAGAGCAGCTGATTTGTAATCAGCAGGTCGGGGGTTCAAATCCCTTCGCCAGCCCCACGGATGACTGGCGTGGTTCCCCGACTTTAGAAGGAAAGCCGTGAT
>CAZFLB010000316.1:0-6236 GCA_964518945.1 uncultured Acidobacteriota bacterium
GACAGCATAGGGCTCAAACGATCGATGCTATTGATAACATAGCCAGCGAAGGAAAACTGTAATGAGGCAGTAATGATTCCGCGAGAGAAGGAACCGAGGGGATAAAAGTACAAGGGATTGAACATTACCCAAAAGAAAGATTTGTGAACCGAGGTTTGATGTTGGATGTGGCTCGTTATAAAGGTCTTCAAGCGCTTGAGCCAGGCTATGTGATAACGGCTTCTGATCTAGAAGAGACGGCGTTGTCTCAATCTGTTGTAGTTAATCCCGGCGACTCGGTACTTATCCATACCGGTCACGGTGTACATTTTGACTCGAACCCCGAAAAATATTTAGCAGCTAGTCCGGGAATTGGTGAGGAGTCGGCGAAATGGTTGGCGGCTAAAGAGGTTTTTCTAGTAGCTGCGGATACGGTGAGTCTTGATGTTGGTTTTCCATTTCCAGGACACCGTATTCTTATTGCCGAGCATGGCATTCATATTGTAGAGAATATGAATCAAACTGAGCTTGCATCTGAACTTGCGGAACGAGGTGATTATGTTTTCGTTCTGGTACTAAATCCCTTACGTTTGAAAGGTGCGACAGCATCTCCTTTAAACGCATTTGTATTGCTGCCGTAGACTAACGAAAACAGTTAAACTCAATGCTTGGAATGAAAATTACTTTGTTTGTATCTTCCGATATGGATTCTTTGCTTTCGTTCTGCTTTGAATTGTGAGGGTTTAGAATAGATGTATATGGTGGGACAGGAGGTTATTCGATGAAGCGACGGCAGTTTTTCCAGGTGGTAGCAGGTGTAGCGGTAGCAGCTTTTCCTGGGGTTAGGCAAGGATTCGCGACACCTAAAAAGGTCGGAATTGTTGGTGGTGGAATACTAGGCGGCTCATTGGCGTATCACTTAGCTCGCCGCGGTGCCGAGGTGTTTTTATTCGAAAAAAACAAACCCGCATCTGGCGCAACTGCAAATTCATTTGCTTGGATTAATGCGTCGTTCTCAAAACGACCTCTACACTATCACCACATCAACTCTTTAGGCGCCCTGGGTTACCGACATCTTGAGAGAGAGCTTGGCGGAGACTTGAAAGTGCAGTGGGGTGGCACATTGGAGTGGTACGATGAAGCTGATCGCGCACGATGGCTGAGACAACAGGTGCGCTCCAAGCAAGTTTGGGGCTATCCCACAAGGCTTGTAGACGTTGATACGTTCAAAACACTGGAGCCAAATGTTGAACCTGGGGACGTTCTGACAGCTGCGCACACTGAACAGGAGGGCAGTATCGATCCAGTTCAAGCGACTCAAGTGCTCATGAAACACGCAAAGAAGCAAGGAGCAAGGATTGAATATCCGTGTGAAGTTACTAGTATTGATTTAGAGTGGGGCCGTTTAAAAGGTGTTACCACGAACCAGGGAGTCTTTCCGCTTGACGTTATTGTCATCGCTGCTGGTACGGATACTCCTAAGTTAGCTAAGTTGGTTGGATTAGATGTCCCTCTTGTTGAATCACCGGGAGTGCTTGCACATACGAAACCAGGTCAGCGCCTTATTGAGCGTATTGTCCTTTCACCTGGTGCCAATATGAAACAAAAACTAGATGGCCGTATCGTTGCGGGCTTGGGTTTTGGTAGCGCGCCTGTTGCTAAAGCATCTGATGAAGAAGGTCAGAAGGTTTTGCAATCTGGAAGGCAATATCTAAAAGGGCTTGAAAAATTTGAGTTAGAGCGAGTTACTCTAGGCTATCGACCTGTGCCGCGTGATGGGTTCCCTATAGTTGGTTTTGCTGAAGGCGCTCCGGACATTTATGTAAGTGTGATGCATAGTGGAGTAACGTTAAGTCCTGTTATTGGTCGTCTCGCCGCGCTTGAGATCCTGGAGGGTCTTGAAGTTCAACTCTTGAGTCCATACCGTTATGCTCGCTTCGAGAAACGTCGAACTTAAGTTTTTCTTTTTGAATGAATTAGCACAAGGTAACCTAAAGATATAAGAAAGACACGTTGTTTCAAGGCAGTGGAAAGAATGGCTTTTACACTGTTTCTGTTTCTTTGCCAATAAAGAAATTTTCTTAGGGGTAGACATGCGATTCTTTAAATTAGCTACAGTTGACATATTTACGTTGTTGGTGGTGTTTTTAAACGGGGCTATCTCCGTGTACAGCGAGCCTATAAAAGGAGTCTCAGGTGGCGTTCAGGCACCTTCGATAGAAGAAAAGACCGCTCATATGGAGAAGCTCGAAGGATTTGTGACTCTTTACTGGGATGAGAGAGCTGGAGCAATTTGGATGGAGGTGTCCCAGTTCAATACGGAAATCCTTTACGCAAATGGTCTCACGGCTGGTTTAGGATCTAATGATATTGGTCTAGATAGAGGACAAAATGGTGGCAGTCGGATTATTCAATTCCAACGTGTTGGGCCGAAAGTCCTGTTGGTACAGCCAAACTACAATTTTCGGGCGGTTAGTGAAAGTGCTGACGAGCGACGAGCTGTCGATGATGCTTTTGCCCGGTCGGTCCTGTGGGGCTTTACTGTTGCTGCTGAGACAGAAGGACGGGTTTTAGTTGAGGCGACCAAGTTTTTTTTACGTGATGCGACAGGCGCTGGTCCGCGACTGGGTTCTGGGGCTTACACTGTTGATTCTTCTCGCAGTGCTATTAATTTACCTCAGACCAGAGGTTTTCCTGAAAACACAGAGATCGACGTGATACTTACTTTTACCCGTCGTAGTCTTAGTGCTGGTCGTGGTAGTGCACGAGGTCCTCGCGAGGGTCCTGCTCGAGTCGGAAGTGAAATCGTGGGAGGTAGTAGCCGCGGTTTCCGTAGGAATCTTTTTTCTGGGACAGTTGCAAGTGTTACTCCTGCAGTTGATGCTGTTACTCTTCGACAACATCATTCTTTTGTTGAACTTCCTGGCCCTGGTTATAAAGTCCGCAGCAGTGACTCCAGAGATGGTTATGGTGGAATGATGTTTCAGGACTACGCCGTGCCGTTGGGTGAGTCAATGACCAAGCGTTGGATTAGGCGTCATCGTCTTGAAAAAATCGATCCTTCAGCAGATGTAAGTGATGTAGTTAAGCCGATTGTCTATTACCTCGATCGAGGTACTCCAGAACCAATGCGTTCTGCCCTTCTAGATGGTGGAAATTGGTGGAATCAGGCATTCGAGGCTGCTGGTTTCCGAAATGCATTTCGAGTAGAGCTGCTTCCAGAGGGTGCAGATGCAATGGATATTCGCTATAACATGATCAATTGGGTTCACCGTTCTACACGTGGTTGGAGCTCTGGATCTACGGTGACTGATCCCAGAACAGGGGAGATTATTAAGGCAATTGTGACTCTTGGTTCACTCCGAGTGCGTCAGGACTATCTGATTTTTGAAGGATTGCTTTCACCATATAAAAATGGAGATGAAGTCCCAACTATTGTGGCCGAGACAGCACTCGCTCGTTTACGTCAGCTTTCTGCTCATGAGGTAGGACATACCTTAGGAATTTCACACAATTACTATGGAGGTTCTAAAGGGCGCATCTCAGTAATGGATTATCCCCACCCACTTGAGATCTTGCTTCCAGACGGAAATATAGATCTATCCAATGCATATGATGATGCTATCGGTGCGTGGGATAAGGTTGCAATTAGCTACGGGTATCAACATTTTCCAGAGGGTGTTGATGAAGAAGAAGCCTTAGGTAGTATTTTGAACGAAGCATGGGAACAGGATATTCGTTTCATGTCGAATCAAGACATGGGAGTTAGCCCCATGTCCGATTGGTGGAATAACGGTAATGACGTTGTGAAAGAACTTGATCGATTAATGCGAGTTCGGCGATCAGCTTTAGATCGGATGGGAGAAAGAACTATCAAAACAGGAGTGCCGATGGCGAAGATTGAGGAGGCTTTAGTACCTATCTATTTATATCATCGATGGGCCGTACAAGCTGCCTCTTCCGTACTTGGTGGTCAGGACTATATCTACTCGATTCGTGGCGACGGACGGATACCATTCACTCGAGTATCGGGTGCTCAACAAAGAGCAGCTCTTAGTGCTCTTACAGCGACATTGTTGCCGACAGAATTGGAGATTCCAAAAGCGGTAATCGACCGACTTCCTCCGCGTCCGTCAGGGTATGGGGCACATCGTGAGCTTTTTCCGAAGACAACTGGCTCTGCATTTGATGTTATATCTCCTGCAGCGATAGCAGCTGACGTTACAATCGGTTTTGCGCTTCAGCCGGATCGTGCTGCTCGTGTTGTCGCACAACACGTTTTGGACCCTGAATTACCAGGGCTGGAAGAAGTTATAGATGCATTCGTTGCTGCTACATTCGATGCGCAAGCCAAAGGTGAGTATCAAGAAGAGATTCGCCGTGCTTCTCAGCGTGTTCTGGTTGACAGACTGATGTGGCTTGCCGGGCGAGCACCGCTTTCACAAGTGCGTGCTGTGGCACGTTTGCGCCTTACTCTTTTGAAAGAGAGGCTTTCCGGAAGTTCTGCCACTATAGAGGAACATGCTGAACGTGCCCACCAACTGTTATTAGTAAGCGAAATCAGTAGATTTCTTGAGAGCCCGTTACCCTCTATTGCGCCGACGTATGTTTCAACCGCACCTCCCGGTGCACCAATTGGTGGAGATGTTGGTATGGATTGGCTTTCACCAGTGTTGTGGGATTGCATGCTGAACGATGAGTACGACACTTTTCCATTTAGTTGGATTCGATAAGTTGCTTAGTTGTGTCATTGGTTAGTTTTTATTGGAAGTTTCTTTACTATGACTAGAAAGTCTTAGTAGTTATTTTTCTAAACATTATTTGTCGCTTTTCCTTTGTGAAAGGATCCAGGGTAACAGTAGAATTTCCTCGTATGCTTTGTCCCACGCATTGTGTTTTACACCAGGGTATTCGGTATAACGAACGTTTCCTCCTAAACTGCGAAGGGCCTTGATAAGTTTTCGAGATTCGCTGACGGGCACCCTTTTGTCTACCTCTCCGTGAAATACCCATGTTGGAGTTTTTCTTATACGTTTTGCTGTTTCGGTATGTGGGTTTAGAGGTGTGATGGAAGCGGGATGCCACTTAGGTGCAGGATAATTTCTTCTAGGCATTACTCCACCGCTGATAGGAACAAGAGCAGCGAATTTTTTGTTGTATTTATAACCGAACGCCCATGTAGCATAGCCTCCCATCGAAAGTCCGGTGAGGTAAATACGTTGAGAGTCTCCATTGAATTCTTCGATGGAACTTTCAAGAGCAGCGAATGCTTGGGCCTCCATAAGCGGGTCACCCCACCATAAAGCTCTCTTGCATTGTGGCATAACTACAACAGCAGGAAAGTCAGGTTTGTTTCGTAAGATTTTAGGCAGGCCAATTGTTGTTTGCTTAAAACCGTCTGACCCTCGTTCACCAGCACCATGCAGGAAAAAAATTACTGGCCATTTATCATCCGCACTCCATTGTGCTGGAACGAATACCTGATAATTGTAATTAGTGTCATTGATTGTGACTGTGCGAGTTAGAAATCCTGTTTCCGTTCCTTCGGTCGTGCTTGAAACAAAAAGAGCTAACGTAAACAATCGAATTGTTACGAGTAAGAGTAGCTGCATTACTTAGACTTTACTTTAAAACTCAGCAAGCTTGTGGATGTACGGGGAACCCATTGGTAGACCAATTGTACAGAGCTTGTATTAATGTACGATACTTCAATGTTATTGCTAGAGTTATTGTTTGAAGTGGTGTATGTCTGGAACTTGAAATTATTAGCAGTACTTTGGGTTTGAAATAAATCTTTTGAAACGAAGGTAGATTATGAAACATGTAGGAAGTCGTCGAAACTTTCTGAAGTATCTACTAGCAAGTCCAGCGGTCGCCTTAACACAGACCACTGGGCGCTACGCGGGTTTGGGTGATGGATTGATTCTCAAACCTGAAGATGCGATCAACGTTTTCGATTTCGAGCCTGTTGCAGAGAAAGTACTTCCAGCAGCACATTGGGGTTACCTGGCAACAGGAACCGATGACGACGCAACCATTCTAGCAAATCGTGCCGGTTTTCAATCATATCAACTTAGACCCAGACGCCTTATCGACGTTCGTAACATAGATATGGCAACGACTTTGTTTGGTGAGACTTATCCATCTCCGATTGTGATTGCGCCAACTGGTAGAAATGCTGCTTTTCATCATGAAGGTGAAATTGCTGTTGCCCGAGCGGCGAGGAGAAAAAACCATCTGCAGATGCTGTCTACGGT
>CAZFLB010000317.1:0-5266 GCA_964518945.1 uncultured Acidobacteriota bacterium
ATGACCAAACATTGGTATGCTTTGCACACTAAACCACATAAGGAACGTCAGGTGGATTCACTCTTGCACTCTAGAAAAGTAGAGACTTTTCTACCATTGCTACGAGTCAATCCTGTGAATCCGCGGGCAGCTCGTGAGAAACCCTATTTTCCTAGTTATCTTTTTGTACATGTTGATATTGATGTCATAGGGTTAAGTGTTTTACGTTGGACACCAGGACTCTTACGTATGGTTGAGTTTGGTGGTGAGCTTGGTACTGTTCCGGCTTCATTAATATCCCAAATTAGAGATCGTCTGGCAGAGATTCGTGCAGCGGGCGGAATGTCATTAGATAGATTGTCTTCAGGTGACCGTGTTCGGGGTGGCGGCGGTGCTTTTGAAGGGTATGAAGGTGTGTTTGATGTGAGCTTGTCAGGTGTCGAGCGTGTGAGAGTGTTGCTTGAATTGATAAATGATCATCAATCACATCGAAATAAGGGACGCACTATTCCGGTTGAGTTGAATGCAGGGAATATTGAAAAATTGAGTTGACAATTAGTATACATAAACCTTTCCTAATATTATTCTAAATAGGTAAAGGTTGGGCAATCGTAGACAACGTAAAAGCGGTGCCTAACACCAATAAGGCTCTAGATGTACTCACAAGCTGAGTTTGTCGAAAGGGCGGAGCTTTTATAGTTTAAGTAGAAAGTACAACTGACTAAGCGCAAAGATATTACCAAAACTATGACCCTTAATATAATTGTAACAGGCGGAGCCGGTTTTATTGGTAGCCACCTTGTAGAGCGTTTACTTGCTGATGGCTACAATGTCGCAGTATTCGATAATTTCTCTACTGGAAGTCTTGATAATCTTAGTCATGTACGTGAATATAGTGGTCTAACAATCCATGAGGTGGATGTTACCGATCTGGAATCGATACAGGGGCTTTTTGCAGGAGTTGACTGGGTGTTTCACTTAGCAGCACTTGCTGATATAGTGCCATCTATTCAGCAGCCGCTTCATTATCATAGGACTAACGTGGATGGAACTATGGCTGTAGTAGAAGCTGCTAGGCATTCAGGAGTAGAGCGATTTGTCTATGTAGCATCATCATCTTGCTATGGAATTCCAGATAAATACCCTACTTCAGAGAGTGAGACAATAAAACCTGAGTATCCATATGCATTGACTAAATTCTTAGGTGAACAAATTGTATTGCATTGGCATAAAGTGTATGGTTTTCCATCAATTTCACTCAGATTGTTTAACGTTTATGGACCACGCTCTCGCACCTCCGGTACATACGGTGCTGTGTTTGGTGTTTTTCTTGCGCAGAAATTAGCAGGTAAGGCATTTACCGTGGTGGGCGATGGCAATCAGTCACGTGATTTTACGTTTGTGACTGATGTTGTCGATGCTTTAATACAGGCTGCGCAATCACAATGTTTGGGACAAGTGTTTAATGTTGGATCTGGAACACCTCACTCTGTTAATAAATTGGTCGAGTTACTGCAAGGTGATGTAGTGTATATACCTAAGCGGCCCGGTGAACCTGACATTACGCTTGCTGATACCACTCAGATTAGGTCCAAGCTACAGTGGAATCCTCAAGTTTCTTTTGATCAAGGGGTCCAAATCATGCTTGACAATATTGACTATTGGCGAAAGGCTCCTGTGTGGGACCCTAACTCCATAGCTAAAGCTACGAAGGAATGGTTTTCATATTTGGGCTGACTTGGAAGAGCATGCTTTATTCATACTTAGATAATCAAATGTAAATTATTCTATGCATAACAATCACAAAAAAATTAAAGATCTTGATGAGCTTGCCGTAATAATTCAATCACTTCAATCAGAAGGCAAAAAAGTGGCTCATTCTCATGGTGTATTCGACTTGCTTCACCTTGGTCATATACGACATTTTGAAGAAGCAAAATCCATGGCAGACATCTTAGTTGTTACTCTTACTCAAGATGATCATGTAAACAAGGGTCCACATCGACCAGCATTTACACATGATATAAGATCAGAAGTAATAGCTGCTTTGGATATGGTTGATTTTGTTGCAGTCAATAGATGGCCTCTATCGGTCGAAACTATTAAGATTCTCAAGCCTGATATATATGTCAAAGGACCAGATTATAGTGTGCCAGAACAAGATGTGACTGGCGGCATAGTGTCGGAGGTTGATGCAATACAGTCAGTTGACGGGGAATTTTGCGTTACTGGTGGAATAACATTTAGTTCATCTAGTTTGTTGAATAGGCATTTATCAGCTTTTTCTACTGAAGTCCAGAATTATTTGAATGATTTTCGCTCAAAATATTCAGTCGATGAAGTGCTAAGTTGGCTAGATCGCATATCCACGCTTCGTCCTCTGGTAGTAGGAGAAGCTATTATCGATGAGTATTTGTTCAGTACTAGTATTGGCAAATCAACTAAAGATCCAGTATTAGCTGTATTGCACGAATCGATTGAGACTTATGCGGGTGGCAGTTTAGCCGTAGCCAATCATCTTGCAGGATTGTGCGATGATGTGATGCTTGTAACTCAGCTTGGAGAAACACGTCGTAATGAAGATTTTGTTCGTAAATCTTTAGAGTCTAATGTTGAAACAATTCTTTTGACAAAATCCCAGTCTCCTACAATCCACAAAAGAAGGATAGTAGACCGTTATTCTGGCAACAAGTTATTGGAAATATATGCAATGCATGACCATATTACAAATGGTGAAGATGCTATATCATTGTTGAACACCTTGCAAGAATGTATCGAAGATAAGGATTTAGTAATAGTAACAGATTACGGTCATGGAATGTTGACCGCCGAATCAATCACAACGCTTTGTGACAAATCCCCTTTTCTTGCTATGAATGTTCAGTCTAACGCTGGTAACCGTGGATTTAACCCTGTGTCGAAATATAAGAAAGCTGATTATGTGTGTTTACAACAGCATGAAGTAGAGATTGAAACTCGTAAGCGTGATGTTGACGTGCGTGATCAATTATCTGAAGTAATGCGTCGAATAGACTGTCCTCGTTTCACTGTTACTCAAGGAAAGTCGGGGAGTTTGCATTATGGTCCTAAAACAGGCTTTGTCGAAGCTCCTGCTTTTGCAGTGCGTGTGCTTGATCGTGTAGGTGCAGGTGACGCTGTTTTTGCAATCACCTCTTTGCTAGTGAAACTAGGTGCACCTTGGGATATTGTAGCGTTGATAGGGAATGTAGCAGGAGCTCAAATGGTGTCTGAATTGGGTAATAGTCAACCCTTGAATTCTACTACACTAAGCAAGTCGATTACATCTTTGATGAAATAAAAATGTCAACAATTAAAACTGTACTTGTTACTGGAGGTGGGGGATATGTCGGAGCAGTGTTGGTCCCTAAACTGCTTGATGAAGGTTACTTTGTTAAAGTACTGGATTTATTCCTTTATGGTGATCACGTACTGAGTGCGGTAAAGAATCACCATAATCTAGAACAGATAAAGGGTGATATACGTGATTCGGCACTTCTTAATAGAATTATTCCTGGTTGCGATTCCATCATTCACCTAGCATGTATTTCTAATGACCCAAGTTTTGAACTTAACCCTGAATTAGGTAAATCGATAAATTACGATGCATTCATACCTCTGGTTAGTATTGCCAAAGATGGAGGAGTGAATCGATTTGTTTATGCTTCGTCTTCAAGCGTTTATGGAGTCAAAAAAGAAATGAATGTCACTGAAAATCTTGCTTTAGAGCCTCTCACCGATTATTCGAAATATAAAGCATTATGTGAAGAGATCCTTTTGAAGGAAAGTACAGATGGTTTTACTACACTCATATTACGACCTGCTACGGTATGTGGCTATTCTACACGTATGAGGTTTGATTTGACGGTGAACATACTAACAAATCATGCCGTCAACAACCGTAAGATCACTGTTTTTGGTGGGACTCAAATGAGGCCAAACATACATATTGAAGATATGACCGATGTATACATAAAATCTCTACAGTGGTCAGATGATGATATTGACAGAAAAATCTACAATGTTGGTTATCACAATCATAGTGTTAGAGATATTGCCAACATTGTTCGCGATGTTGTAGGAAACCATGTAGAAATTACTACTCAACCCACTGATGATCTGCGCTCGTATCATATTTCATCAGAAAAAATCAGAGCGGAATTAAACTTTGAGCCTCAACGTACTGTAGTCGACGCCGTTAATGACTTGGTGACAGCATTTAATCAAGATATTCTTCGTGATTCTTTAGAAGATGAAATGTATTTCAATATCAAGAGAATGCAATGCGTTAGGCTGTTCTAGCAATGAAAATTGGCATTGATTTTGATAACACTATTGCAAAATATGACAAGTTGTTCTTAGACATAGCATTATCAAAGGGTTTAATTGATCAGACAGTAGATTGCTATGACAAAATTACTCTAAGAGATTATTTGCGTCAACAACCAGACGGAGAAAGGTCCTGGATGAGATTACAAGGTCTAGTTTATGGGCAATATATGTACGCTGCCCAATTAATGCCAGGATTTGCAAGATTTATGATGAAGTGCAAAGAGCGTCGCCACCATGTGTTTATTGTTAGTCACAAAACAGAATTTGGACATTTTGATTCTAACAATATCTCTTTGCGAAAAGAGGCAATGAAGTGGATGACCAATAAGGGATTCTTTACCTCTGATGTTTTTGGTCTCAAAAAGACAGATGTTTTTTTTGCCGACAATATAGACGATAAAGTCACAAAGATTGCTGAACTTCAGTGTGATTATTTTATCGATGACTTGCCAGAAGTTTTTTCTAATCATAAATTTCCAGCGAACACGAGACAAATTTTGTTTAGTAACAATCATAGACTTGTAACTGATTATCGGGTCGATGATTGGGATGGAATTGATGATTACATATGCGGAGGCACGTCGAGTGCAGATATAAGCATGTGGTTTACTATGTTGACTATTTTGGGTGTTGATAGAGTTTATGAAGTGCCTAGAGGAGGCAACAGTAATATATATAAAATACACGCTTCTGATGGCAATATATATGCAGTGAAGGTTTATCCTTATAGATCAGTTAATATCGAATCAAGACTGACGATTGAATATAGAGCCACAGAATTTTTACGTTCTAATGGATTAGATAATATCCCTGATCCTATAACCAGCGACGAAGATTTGGGTTTGGGCATTTATTCTTGGGTCAATGGTGAAAGCATTGAAAAGGTTAATTTACAGGACGTGGAGCAGATTATTTCTTTTGTTAAGAAATTACAGCA
>CAZFLB010000318.1:0-5009 GCA_964518945.1 uncultured Acidobacteriota bacterium
GCGCCGCGACTAGGCGGGAGGGTTTTAGCTACGGAAGGAAATGATTAGTTAGAGACATTACTGAACCTCGACCGACGTGGTTCAGTCGAGGTTGTAACGCCTGAGAAGTTTCTAGTTCCGGCTACGAGCGAAGAGTTGCCAGACTTATTTGTCTTTGACAGATTTGCATCCGAAGCGTTTCCTCCTGCACCCGTGCTTTTGTTGCAACCACCCAATGCTTCTTGGTTGCCTGTATTTGTAGGGAAAGAGAAGGAAGAGCTCTCACTGGCTGGAATCAGTAGCGGGCATCCGCTTTTGGCCCATGTTTCTCTAGAGGATGTAGTAATTGAGTTAGATACTTACGTTGAGTCTGGAGACTATGAAGTTGTTGCAGGTACAGTGGAGCAACCAATCTTATTGGTCGGAGAAGCTCCTGCTCGTTGGGCGCAGTTGGTATTCAACCTGAATACATCGAATTTTCCTATTCAGGAAGGATTTCCAATCTTTTTATCAAATGCATTATCTTGGCTGCCTAGCACAGATGTTTTTGCGACATCTCTCCGGACTGTGACTGTCCCAGAGTCTCTTGCTGTGGTTAACAGTACTGATGGTGGTGAGGTTGATACGGTAGCAGTTGGTGGTAGCACAATTTTCACTCCAAATGCACCAAACTTGTTTTCGGTTCGCACAGAAAACGGAGACCATGTAGTAGCCGCAAATTTGTTAGATCCTGCAGTAGCTCAAGTTAACACTTCTTTTTTTCTTGGCAATAACCGTGAAGTTAGTGTCGACGAAATTCTAGAAGGGTCGGTTGGTGGTAGCGAACTATGGTTCTTACTTGTGTTCGCTGCGTTGGTTGTAATTCTTGTAGAGTGGTGGACTTATCATCGCCGTCTAACTATATAGCACTTATGTCTAGCTCTACTGTACGAGTACGAATCGCCCCATCACCAACTGGAGATCCCCACGTAGGCACTGCATATCAGGCACTTTTCAACCAAGCTTTTGCACGAAAACATGGTGGGAAATTTGTCCTTCGCATAGAGGATACAGACCAGGTCCGTTCGTCTCGAGAATCTGAACTAATGATTATAGAGTCGCTTAGCTGGCTGGGCCTTTCCTGGGATGAAGGACCCAATAAAGGAGGGCCCTATGCGCCATATCGACAGAGTGAGCGATTACATCTTTATTCTCAACCTGTCGAGAGACTCCTTGCGAATGGAACAGCATATCGTTGTTTTTGTACCAAGGAACGGTTAGAAGCGATGCGTGATGCTAACCGGACACAGCAAAGTTTTACTGGTTACGACCGCCGGTGTCGAAATATTACAGTTGATATTGCAATGGAACGAGCCGCATCCGGAGAGCCTTTTGTGGTACGTATGAAGAATCCTATTGACGGGGATTCTGTTGCACGCGATTTGCTCAGGGGTGAGATAAACAAAGATTGGAGTTTGGTCGATGATCAGATACTGGTCAAGTCCGACGGGTTTCCTACGTATCATTTAGCAAATGTAGTTGATGACCATCTGATGCGTATCAGTCATGTGATTCGCGGTGAAGAATGGATCAATTCTTTGCCAAAACACCTCAAGCTCTATGAATATTTTGGATGGGAACCGCCAGTATTTTGCCATTTGCCATTGCTACGAAATAACGATGCAAACAAATCGAAACTGTCTAAGCGTAAAAATCCTACTTCAATCAATTACTACCGACGTGCAGGCTTTCTTCCAGAGGCCATGATTAACTTTATTGGTATGATGGGGTGGACACGTGCAGAAGGAGAGGAAAAGTTCTCTCTTGAGGATTTTGTAGAGAATTTTGAAATCGAAAAAATAGCACTGGGGGGGCCGGTTTTTGATATTGAAAAATTGCGATGGCTAAATGGACGTTACATTCGTGAGAATTATGATGGTGCTGCACTTCTAACAGTACTTGAAGACTGGACACTGAATGCTCAATATCTTGAGAAAATTGCGGCTCTAGCGCAACCAAGGCTTGAAACACTCGCTGATTGGGGATTCTTGACGGCATTTTTCTTTGCTGACTCAATTCAGCAGCTAGATGTTGGTGAACTAACACTTAAAGGTAAAGATTCTTCTGAGCTCGCAGCAATAATCCAGATAGTCATCTGGAGGTTTGATGAGGTCGAACGATTCGATACGGAGACGATAGAAAATGTTTTACGTGACGTCTCGAAGAAGCTGGAACTCAAGTTGAGGGAGCTTACGAAACCACTCTATATAGCGATTTCTGGCTCTAAGGCGTCTACACCTCTATTTGGTTCGATAGCGCTTCTCGGAAGAGACCTAACACGGAGTAGGCTTCGTAGCGCTGTGTCTTTGTTAGGTGGTGTGTCTTCGAAGAAACTAAAGGCATTGGAGAAAACTTATCGGAGCACTTTTGATGAGTGAAATCTCTACTGCAGAACTAGATTCAATTCGTGTCGATCTGGCGGCTGCATATCGCCTTGCAGACCGCTTTGGGTTAAACGAGGGAATTTCTAACCACTTTACAGCGAGAGTACCTGGCGAAGATCTGTTTTTGGTGATTCCACACGGTCTTCACTGGTCCGAAGTACGAGCGAGTCGACTCATTATTTCGGATGAGAAGGGGAATGTTGTCGAGGGTGATGGTGAGGTGGAGCCATCTGCTCTTTTTATTCACTCACGGATTCTCCGCGAACGCAAAGACATTTCGTGCGTTCTTCATACTCATCAAACCTTTGCTACAACCTTGTCTCTTCTTGATTCAGGACGGTTATTGCCCTTAAGTCAAAACTCTCTGAGGTTTCATCGAAGGGTAACCTATGATGAACACTATGCTGGAGCGGCCGACCATTCGGTTGCAGGTAAGCGAATTGCTAAAGCACTGGGACGCTATTCAGTATTGTTTCATGCCAATCATGGTGTTATTGTCGTGGGCGAGTCGATAGCAAGGGCATTTGACGACCTGTATTTTTTAGAGAGAGCCTGTCAAGTACAAATCCTGGCCCAAGCTACTGGTCAAAAACTCCGTCTGATTCCCGATGATGTTGCTGAAGGGTACGTTAACGAAAGCAGACCAAATAATTTGCCTAAACAAGCAGCCGAACATTTCGCTGCGCTTAAACGTTTGCTTGATCTAGAGAATTCCCCATATGCTGAGTAATAACTGCAGTTTTTGGTGCGTGTCTTTGTTAGAAAACTAATGCCCGATATTTATCGGAAACAGGACAGTGGAGTCCGTGAGGACCTGAAGAGTCGTACAGACAAACCTAAGCTGTTTCGGGTTTTATTACACAATGATGACTACACCACAATGGAATTTGTAACAGTGGTCCTTGAAACTATTTTCGAAAAATCTCCGGCTGAGGCATATGGAATAATGATGAAAGTTCATACTATAGGAGTGGGTGTTGCTGGGATTTATGTTTTTGAAGTTGCAGAAACGAAAGTTGCTTTAGCCCGAGATGCCGCAAATGATGCTGGGTTTCCATTGCGGTGCACCATTGATTCTGAATAAGGTTAGATGATGTTCAGTGCGGCACTTGAGATGGTGTTAGGGGTTGCTTATCGTGAAGCCGGTTCTAGACAACACGCATATTTGACGCTGGAGCATCTACTTTTTGCGATTACACATGACCCGACTGGGGAACAGGTGCTCGCTGCTTGTAACGTTGATATTGTCCAGTTACGTGAGGGACTCGAGGATTATTTTAGTGAGTCGCTGGAAAACATAACTGAAAATGGAAATAAAGAACCTATCCAAACATTGGCTTTTCAACGGGTCTTGCAAAAAACAGTGTTTCATTTACAAAGTTCTGGGGAGAAAGAAGCGGGAATCGGTGATGCGTTAGCAGCGTTGCTTCAAGAGCGAGAATCACAAGCCAGCAGACTTTTGGAACAACAGAATGTCACTAGGCTTGATGTTTTGAACTACATATCACATGGAATTAGTAAGACCGTGCCTTCGAGCTTTGAAGGGATCTTACCTGGTAGCGATGAGGAAGGCAGTTCTTCAGAGACTAGCAATGATCCATTGTTGTTGTATGCAGTCAACCTTACTGAAAGAGCAAAGCTTGGCAAATTAGATCCGCTTATTGGTAGGAGAAACGAAATTAGGAGAGCGATACAGATACTTCGTCGCCGGCGGAAGAATAATCCAGTTTTTGTAGGAGATGCTGGAGTTGGAAAAACAGCTATTGTAGAGGGACTTGCTGAGCATATGCTTGACTCAGATGTTCCTTCAGATATGCAAGGAGCTGAGATCTATGCGCTGGACGCAGGTTCTTTACTTGCGGGTACTCGCTATCGTGGTGATTTTGAGGAGCGCTTTAAGCTAATTATAGACTCACTGATAGCACGTGGAAATTCTATCTTGTTTGTTGATGAACTCCACACGATGATAGGAGCTGGTGCTACGACTGGTGGGACCATGGACTTGGCCAATTTAATAAAACCATTATTGGCTGGAGAAAAAATTAGGTTGATTGGTTCTACAACATTCGAGGAGTTCAAGCATATTGAAAAGGACAGAGCTCTTTATCGCAGACTTCAGAAGATTGTAGTAGAGGAACCTATCTTTGAGGATGCGGTCAAAATTTTAAAAGGTTTGCAGACTAGATATGAACAACATCATAAGGTGAAATACTCTCAGAAAGCGCTTGAGAGTTCTGTGCTCTTGGCGCAGAGATATTTGCGAGACCAGCGACTACCAGATAGTGCTCTTGACGTTATTGATGAAGCAGGTTCGCTAATCCGTCTAGACGCAAAGGAAGATGTTGTCCCAACTGTTGGTGTTGGTGAGATTGAAAAAATCATCACACGTGTCGCTCGTGTTCCCGAAAAGTTGTCAACGTCTTCGGATCGAGAGCGTTTAAAGGCCCTTCCTGCATCACTCAAGCGGGTAGTTTTTGGGCAGGAGTTAGCGGTTGAAACGGTGGTACAGGCGATTCATAGGTCTAGGGCAGGACTTGGACAGATGGGACATCCAGTAGGATGTTTTCTTTTTACGGGCCCGACTGGCGTTGGCAAAACGGAGTTGGC
>CAZFLB010000319.1:0-13333 GCA_964518945.1 uncultured Acidobacteriota bacterium
TGAAGAAAATCAAAGTGCTCGTTCGTACCTTAAGGATTTAGGCTTAGATGAATCGGATCGATATGTTTGTTTGATCGTCAGAGATTCGGCTTATAAGGAAAAACACCAAAACTGGAAACAGGATTGGTCATACCATAGCTACCGTGATTCGGATATTGATACATACGAATCAGCTGCTTTGAGATTGGCAGATAAAGGGTACTGGGTTTTACGTATGGGCAAAGCTGTAAAAAAGACGTTAAAATTAGATCATCCTCGTATTATTGATTATGCTAATAGTGACTATCGTTCCGATTTTCATGATATATGGCTAACGGCTAATTGCTCTTTCGCACTTATGACAAATACTGGTATAGCAGACGTTGTTTATATTTATCGACGACCTACTGCATTAGTTAATGCGCTGCCTTTGGGTCATATTAATACCACTTTAAATTCTGTATCGATGTGGCTTCCTAAAACAATTGTTTGGGCAAAAAATAATAATCCATTAACATTGAGAGAGCAGATTGATACTGGTGTTATTGGGTTTATAAGAACTGATCAATATGAACAGGCTGGTGTCTTAATTGTTGACAATTCCTCTCAAGCAATTATAGATACGGTTCTCGAATTGGAATTTAAACTTACTGGAAGATGGGAAGCTGAGCCAGTAGATGCATTAAATCAGGACAAATTTTGGCAAATACTTCAGACGTGGGAACAATTTTCGAAATTTCATGGGCAACCAAAGAGTAGAATGCCAGATAGTTTTTTGCGATTAAATAGCGAGTGGTTCCTAACTTAGAAAACTAAGATGTTGACACCTAAATTTGTTGTAAGCAGGTAGTTCTGACTGTTTCAAAACACATTCATTTAAATATGACCATAATTAGTCCCTAATGACAAAGAAGATATTAGTTGTTGGTTCGCAGGGATATCTAGGTAGTCGACTTACTGATTACCTGCAGGAATGCGGATACTTATGTAGTGGTGTGGATACAGGATTTTTCAAGTATGGAGTCTTATATCATCCTAAACCCGTACCAATGTTAGATAAAAATGCTCATACACTCTCAGAGAGAGATTTGGAACATTTTCATGTTGTGATACAGCTTGCTGGTGTCTCTAACGATGCTTTCGGAAACTTGAAAGATGAGGTTATATATCAGCCTACCCGTGACTACGCAGTGCAAATAGCTAGCATGTGCAAGAATTTAGGAGTTAGGTACATATTTCCGTCAAGTTGTTCAGTTTATGGTATTGGAAAAAATATACTTGATGAGGATGGTCCTACTGATCCACAGACTTCATATTCATCCAACAAATTACAAGTAGAACATGATTTAGCTTTGCTAGCTGATGAGTCTTTCTCTCCTATTGCTCTGCGTTTAGCAACAGTGTTTGGCATGTCTCCCAGAATTAGGTTTGATGTAGTCATCAATATGCTTTGCGGTATGGCTGTTGCTCAAAATAGGATAATTCTTAATTCTGATGGTAAAGCATGGAGGCCGCATCTTGACATCGAGGAGGTGTGTGAAGCATTTCGTTGTTGTATTGAATGGGATTATAAAGCTGGCAAGCTTTTAGTTCTCAATGTTGGGCGTAATGATAATAATATGAAGATTATTGACGCAGCATTGACGATTCAGTCCATGGTTCAGGGCTGTAGCCTCAAGTTTCTTGATAAGTCGCCAGAAGAACAGGGTGACAATTTGGTGAAGGACAATAAAGTTCAGGATGGTGTAGACAAACGTACCTACCAAGTATTATTTGACAAGATTCATGATGGTTTACCTGGATTTAGAGCAAAGTGGGATATGGAGAACGGGATATTACGACTTATAACAGAATTGCAAAGATTGGAGCTTGATGAGATTAAGTTTAAGCAGCGTGAATTTTATCGCTTGCAGCAACTTGAGCATCTATATACTACTGGTCAAATTGATCAATCTTTAAATATTAAGTGATATGAAAAACATATACTCAAACAAACAGCCTCCTCGCATATCTCAAGAAGTCATCAATCAATATCTTGTTCGCGCTCAGAATTCGACACGAATGCGCTATCCTTATGTACTACATGCTGCAGGCGCAGAGCATAATGAAGTTTTTAATTTTTTAATTAAGAATACTTACATGCAGCCACATCTACATCCAGGTGCTGAAAAAATAGAAAACATACACATAATTAGTGGCAGGCTAGCTATATTGTTATTTAATGATGATGGTAAGTTGGACCAAGTGTATGAATTGGATCAAAGCATACGAGAAACAACAGCCATTCCTGCTTTTACTTGGCATACTTACATTGTACTAAGTGAGTCGGCAATAACATACGAAACCATGATGGGTGTATATGATCCAGAAACCTGGAAGAAAATGGCGGATTGGGCTCCTCATGAAAGTGCTGATGAGAGCGGCATATATTTGGAAACTTTGACTAAACAGGCAGAAGCAGTTTTATTTAGTTGAGAATAAAGTTATGTATGATAAGAGTGTGATAGAACAGCTCATATGGTTAAGATTGTGCCAAGTTTTGGTTAATGAAAGATACAAGTTAGGTGAATTTAAAATACCAATTCATCTAGCTTTGGGACATGAATCAATTGCTGTTGCTGTTCATAGGTGCATAAAAAACAACGATAGCCTTGTATTAACTCATCGAAACATTCATTACAATTTACTCAGAATGGGCAGCTTGAAAGAGGAAGTTAATGAATATTATTTGCGCGAATCGGGTGTTGCAAATGGACGTTTAGGTTCAATGAACCTAGCAAATCCTCTGAAGAATGTGCTTTATTCATCTAGCATTCTTGGCAACAATCTACCTGTCGCGACTGGTTGTGCTTTGGGAAACAAATTAACAAATTTAGATGGTGTTGTTTTTGTAGTTACTGGAGACGGTGCTATAGAAGAAGGTGCATTTTGGGAAAGTTTACTCTTTGCTAAAAGTAATTCACTAAATTTGATAATAATAGTTGAAAACAATAGATGGTCACTTGGAACTAGGATAGAAGAGCGTAGGGCGGATATCTTGCTAGATAAGTTGGCATCATCCTTAGATATTGGTTACTACAAATTAAGTTCCAATGATCCGTTCGAATATATCACAATGTTTGAAGATATAAGGAATCGAGTAGTGGAGAGCATTCAACCAATAATTGTAGAGGTAAATCTCACTACATTAGGCTATTGGTATCAGGAAACGATGGAACATCCTGATGGTAAATTTATCAACTATCATGCTGGACCTGCTCCATCTGTCGAATTAGCAAATTGTCCTATTATTTCTCAATCGGATGAGGATCCATTGCATGTTATAAAAAAATATGTCAGTGATGATGACATTAATTCAATTTCCAGGAAAATACTAACGCTGCTCAACACAGAAATGCGATGAAATATGTTGAATATGTAAATTCATCCATAAAAACAGTGATTAGTAAAGAAGAAAAACTGGTTATTTATGGACAAAATATTGATGCTGCTTCATGTCTTAGTGGTCTTACTAGGGGATTAAGTGTTGTCAATGATGGTTTTACTATAAATACACCCAATAGTGAAAATACCCTAACTGGAATTGGTTTTGGTCTAATGCTGAGCGGTGTTTCATCAATTTATTTTATGAAACAAATGGATTTTCTATTGCTGCGTGTGGATCAACTGGTAAATACTTATAACGTCATAAGACAAACTACTGCCCATGCATCTTTTACAATCTTTCCTGTAAATGTAGATAGTGGTTATGAAGGACCTCAGTCAGCTTTAAATAACTTAAACGATTTTTGTTCAATCTCTGGCGTGAATGGATTTTCAATGACAAATAGTTCTGATACTAAGCACATTATCGAAAACTTTCTAATCCGACCTGGTTTTAGGATTATTAGTCCAAGCCAAAGATTGTTGCGTGAAGAAATGATTGAAATAGATACTTTGCATAAACAAGATGAATTGACATATTTTCAATATCGGAAAGGAGATGATGTGTCTGTAGTGTGTTTCAATTACTCGTTGCCTTATGGGATTAGATTATCCGATATGCTTCGAGAGCAAGGGATGAATACGTCTTTGTGGTCAGTCAATGCCTTTTTGGACATTGATTACACTTATATGATGCAAGATGTCAATCATACTAAGAGACTTGTGGTGATAGATGATGCAAAAAGCCTTCATAAATCCAGTCATATCTTTATGAATGAAATACATGAAAATTGTAGTTTAGACGAATCGATTCTAGTAGACAGACGTAATGAACTCAACAAATATTCTCCGCGCCATGATCAATTGGAAGTCCCATTTGAAGACATTGTACGGAGATTAGTGCAAAATTTGCATTAGGAAAAACCCATTAATATGGTAACGCATAACCCCAAAGTTGTCTGGATTACTGGGTCAAGTGGATTCATAGGAAATCACTTGGCTTGTCAGTTAGAACAGGAAGGTTATAAGATTGTTCGTATATCTAATAGATATGGACACAACAATTTGTCAAATAAATCCATTGTGCAACCAATTTACATGGATTATTCTTCTAAGGAAGATATTATGGAAAAAATTGCTAATAATGGAATACCTGATTGTTTTATACATCTAGGTTGGGGTGACATGTCTCAGCCAATGTCACTTGTGCATCTGGAATCAAATGTAGATAATGCTAAAACGTTAATTAAGACGTTATATTGCCAGGGTCTGGCAAGATTTGTTTTTGTAGGCTCTATGAATGAATATGGAGCGCGATCAGGGAATTTAACGGAGGATTTGGAACCCATAGGTAGATTAACCAACTACGCTAAAGGTAAAATAGAAGTTTCGAATTATGGATTCGGTATGTCAAAACTGTATGATAAAACATTCATACATATAAGGCCTTTTTATGTTTATGGTCCAGGGCAGCGGCAAGGCTCCTTGATAAATGAATTGTTTGAAGCATATGTTGCCAATAGGGATGCAATACTTGGCCCTTGTCAGCATTATAGGGATTACATTTATGTGCAGGATGTAGTTGCGGGTATTATTAGATTGATGAAGGTAAATAAGTCATTGACTGTCAATCTAGGAAGTGGCTCATTTATAAAGGTGATGGAGTATGTCAAAATGTTTTGGAAACAATTAGGTGGTGAAAGCAATAGGTTGAAATTTGGTAGTATTCCAATGTCAAAAGATGAACCAGAACAACCAAAGAGTTGGGCCGACCTATCTCTTTTAGTTGAAACTATTGGATGGAAGCCTGTATGTACAATGGATTATGGCATACAGCATACCATTACTGAATTAAGCAGAGCAACTAGTATAAACCCATCCTAATTGTGGCCTGTAATATAATTGTTTATTCTATTAAGACAATATTTCTGATATATTTTTGGAGTTATGTTAATTGGTTACATATAAAATTAGCCGTAAAATCTTAGACTGTAATTAGGGAAAAATAAGATTATGCAAGTGGTTATATTGGCTGGTGGGTTTGGTACTAGGCTAAGAGAAGAGACTGAGCATCGGCCCAAACCGATGGTTGAAATTGGTGAGCGCCCTATAGTCTGGCATATTATGAAGCATTACTCTGTTTTTGATATCCAAGACTTTGTGATTTGTTTGGGTTATAAAGGCGAAATAATTCGTAATTATTTTATGAATTATAAGCTCATGGATACTGATATATCAGTTGAGCTTGGTACAGGGTTGATAACCCAATTAGCCCCAAGTCATGATGAAGAAGATTGGAAAGTTGTACTTGCTGACACTGGACTGCACACGCAAACTGCTGGGAGACTTTTGCAGGTCAGGAAATATATTGATGATGATGTTTTTCTTGTGACATATGGTGATAGTCTGTCTGATGTGCCAATTGATGCAGTTATTGCACAACACAAAAAGATGGGCAAGATTGGTACAGTGTGTGCGATGCAATCAATGCAACGTTTTGGGGTTTTGTCATTTTCTGACAATATTGCCACAGGCTTTGAAGAGAAACCGAAAGGCTCTGGGGATTGGATTAACGGCGGATTCTATGTTTTTGATCGTAAGATTTTTGATTACATTGATGAAGATTGTATGTTAGAGCAAGGACCAATATCTAGACTAGTCCAAGACAGACAACTAGCGGTTTATCGTCATACTGGTTGTCATAGAGCAATGGACAACATGAAAGATTGGGAGTTGTTGACTGATGAATGGAATTCGGGAAATCCTTGCTGGAAAATTTGGTAATATGGTTTTAGTAGGGCTGTTGTATGCAGTTGCATACAATTGAATCTTGGACAACACAAAAATTTACTTCCTTTTTCTATAGACTAAAATTCAATGAAAATACTTGTAACCGGCAATAACGGATACGTAGGTACTGTTTTAACGGATGTGCTTTTGAGCAATGGTTATTCTGTTACAGGATTGGATGTCAACTATTTTGCGTCATGCAACCTCGAACCAGTTGCGCAGCATTTTGAACAATTAGTGAAGGATGTAAGAGAGATAGATACATCTGATTTAGCAGGTTTCGACGCAGTTGTCCATTTAGCAGGTCTTTCAAATGATCCCCTTGGTGAGTTTGAGCCACATATAACTGAACAAATAAATTACTGGGGGACTTTAGGATTGGCACAATTGGCTAGAGATGCTGGTGTAAAGCGGTTTGTCTATGCATCTTCGCAAAGTATGTATGGCGTATCTGATATCGATTCTGAATTAGATGAAGATGATAGCAAGAAACATCCTGTCACAACATATGCTCGTACAAAATGGCAAGCTGAACAAGAATTGTCCAGAATGCATTCAAACGATTTCTTGGTCACTTGCTTTCGACCATCAACAGTGTTTGGGTCAAGCCCAAGATTGCGATGTGATATTGTGTACAACAATCTAGTTGCGTGTGCTTATACTACTGGAAAAATAGAGATATTAAGTGATGGTTCCCCTTGGCGTCCTGTAGTCCACGTTAGGGACGTATGTCAGGCATTTGTGGCTGGATTGGAAGGCCCAGATGATTTGTTAGGGGGAAGATCCTTCAATGTCGGTATACCTAACGGGAATTTTACTGTCAAAGATTTGGCGGAAAGTGCTCAAAGAGTGGTGCCAGGTTCTGAATTGATATTCCTAAATGAGCATACTGATCCAAGAACCTATCGAGTGAGTTTCAAACGTATTCTGACAGAACTAAGCGATTATTATAAACCTGAGTGGGATTTAGACAAAGGTGGCAAAGAGTTGGTCGATTATTTTGGAAACATTGATTTTAAAGAAGAGGATTTTCGTGATCGTAAGTGTCATCGCCTAAAACAGCTTGAATATTTGAGAGAAGAAGGAAAATTGAATGGTGATTTAAGGTGGGTATAGATACGAGATATTCAGTAGTTGATTGTTGTAGAATCTCTAGTTCACGTCAGCTTGATAGTGTTCTCGATTTAGGCAAGCAGCCTTTGGCAAATTCTCTTAAGAATGATGCGGTTAATCGTGAAAGTTTGTTTCCTTTGACTCTATCATATTGTTCTCATTCATCTCTATTGCAGTTAAATGAGACTGTTGACAAGGGTATTTTATTTGATAATTATGTGTGGGTTACTGGTACTTCTGAGGTTGCACGCACTTACGCCAATCAATTTGCTAATCGAGTTTTAGACATTTCGGGTTTAGACCCAGATGATTTAGTGGTTGAAATTGCATCCAATGATGGCACGTTTCTTAAGTCATTTGTTGACATGAGTTATCCAAATGTGCTTGGCGTTGATCCTGCTGTGAATGTAGCTGAAATAGCGAATAAGCAAGGTGTTAGAACGTTGCCTGAATACTGGACCGGGGCGCTTGCGCAAGACCTAATTTTACAGTACGGAAAGGCAAAAGTCGTTATTGCTAGGAACGTAATGCCTCATGTGAGTGAACTATTGGATGTTATGACGGGCATTGAACTTATACTTAGCAAAGATGGCGTGCTTGTAATTGAGTTTCATGATGCTGCCAGAATACAAACAGAGCTTCATTATGATTCAATTTATCATGAACATCTCTGTTACTATTCAATTCAATCCATGATCTACTTGTTGAACAAATTTGACCTTATACCGTTTCATATTGAAAAAAGCCCTATTAGTGGTGGCTCTTGGGTAATATATTCTTCTAAGAATAGCAGAGGGCCAAGTGCTGCATTGGATAAAGCCATACTTGATGAAAATGAAAATATGGTCAACAGTCTGACTAGCTGGTTGGAATTTGCCAAAAGAGTCAAGAGACATCGCCAACAAACTTTGCAAATACTCAATACACTAAATGGCAAAAACATTCTTGGTTTTGGTGCTTCGGCGCGAAGTCAGACATATTTGAATTACTGCGGTATAGACAAAGAGCGGGTAAATGCAATCATTGATAACAGCCCACTTAAACACAATCTGTTTGCACCAGGATCCTCGATACCAATCGTTGGTTTTAATGAAGGTATGAAAATGAATCCTGATATTATATTTGTACTAGCTTGGAATTTTCGAGACGAAATAATTTCTCAGTGTAAGTCGTATGGATACAAAGGGCAGTTCTTGGTTCCATTTCCAAATACTCCTCATATTATCAATTGAATGAAGTTCATTAAGACGCATATAAATGATGTGCACATAATAGAACCTGAACCACATGAGGATTCGCGTGGTATGCTTCGACGTCATTTCTGTAGGAGAGAATTTCGCGATAATGGTTTGATGACTGATATCAAGCAGTGCAATGTGTCTGAGAACAACAGCAAACACACATTAAGAGGCTTTCATTACCAACTGCCTCCTAGTGGAGACAGTAAGGTCATCACTTGTTTTAAGGGCCATATATATGACATTGTAGTAGATCTGAGAAGAAGTTCTTCAACTTATTTGGAGTGGCAGGCGTTTGAAGTTAACTCGGATAATCGATTAAGCATTTATGTGCCTAGCGGATGTGCAAATGCTTTTTTGACTGTAGTGGATGATACATGGGTGTTTTATTATCATTCAGAATATTATGTTCCAAACTCTGAAGCTGGCATTCGATACAACGACCCTTATTTTGATTTTAAGTGGCCGGTCAATCCAGATGTGATTTCAGATAAGGATTTGAATATTCCTGATTTCAGTCCAGGATGAATGTAACTTTTTTACCATGAGAGTTCTTGTAACTGGAGTAACCGGATTTCTCGGAAGACATGTTTTACATGAATTAGTTGCTTCTAGTCATGATGTTATTGCTTTGACTCGGAACAAAATTGATATTGTTGATGTTGATGCAATATATGGCAATCTAGAAGATGTTAAAAACTTTCATCATAAAATTATCGCATGCCAGCCTGATGTAGTTGTTCATCTTGCTTGGCAGGGAATTCCGGACTATTCTGAACAAACATCCAAACTTAATCTCAATATGTCAATTGATTTATTAGATGCTGTTATTAATAACACTGAGTGCAAGAGGATTATAGTTGCTGGAAGTTGTTGGGAATATGGCAAATATAATGGTGTTTGCAAGGAAGATGATCCGACAAGAATAGATTCATACTTCGCCTGGGCCAAACACTCCCTGTATGAATATTTGAAATACAAATGTAGTGAGTCACAAATAGATCTAATATGGTTTAGAATTTTTTATCTTTACGGTCCGGGTCAGAAAAAAGAGTCACTTATACCCACTTTACTGCGATTTATTGGGGAGAAAAAGACCCCACCTGTTAAAGCTCCGGACAATAGGAACGATTATATATATGTCCAAGATGCTGCTCGCATATTTTCCAAATCAGTTGATTTAGATTTGGATTCCGGTATTTATAATTTAGGCAGTGGAAAATCAACTAGCGTGCATGGCATATGTCGGATTGTAGCAAAACATTTGTTAGAGTCTGATCGTATTTCGCTAGCCGATCTACCCGATAGAGATAATAATAAACCAGTGAATTTTTGGGCAGACACAAATAAAACCGCCATGAGTTTTGGTATGATTCCCAGCACATCCTTAGAGTCTGGGATTGGACAAATGAAGTCTTATTACTAAATCAAGACACCTTTCACCAAACAAAGTCGTTTTCTAGTTAACTACGTAGTGTCACAACAATTTAGCATATTCAATTGAACAATTCTAATATATTTCGAATAGCTTCGCGCTAATGTCTACTAACGGTATGTTTACAGCAATAGTTTGTGCTTATCAACGTCTCAATATGTTGCAAGATGCTGTGAATGCTATAAGGGAACAGTCTTATGAAAATCTTGAAATTATTTTGATAAATCATGGTGCTATTCCTATTGTTCGAGAATATCTTCACGAAGTTGAGACTGAAGATAAGCGAGTTCAGTTGCTTCATTTTGAAAAAAACGTAGCAACCAATGATGATCCTGCTGCCTATCTTGACTTATGTCTTAATCCGGCTTTGGAAATGTCCACTGGAGATTATATATGGGTACAGTCCGATGATGATTATATGGACAGAGAATACGTACAAAAAATGGTTGCACTTTTTGAAGGTAACCCCAATTGTATTACGGCAGCCGGCATTCCTGTGAGTGTTGATATGAATGGGAATTTGTTAAAAAAAGGTCCTCGTACCAACAATTTTAGACCGAAATATATGGCAGGCCATTTATTAGCACTTGATCATCTTCGTGGTGGTAATATGTTTGGTGCACCTGGCGGTATATGGACTATTAAGCGTGATAGATTGGTCAGTGCAGGTGGTTTCCATCGCGCATTGGAAACTAGACATCTGTATGGAATAGTTCCATTTGGTATTACTGGTTTTGATGAGACTGCAGTCTTCTTTTGGAGACGTCATAAAGATCAAGGAAATGTTGTATTTAATGATTTGGGACGTACAGGTGTTGACGAAAATATAAAT
Organism: uncultured Acidobacteriota bacterium; assembly: GCA_964518945.1. Classification (GTDB taxonomy): domain Bacteria; phylum Acidobacteriota; class Vicinamibacteria; order Marinacidobacterales; family SMYC01; genus CAZFLB01. The sequence goes on from CAZFLB010000319.1 coordinate 10,811, forward strand.
TTGCTTACCGAGTGGGATATAGAGCTACGTTGGAAACAGTTCGGAGAAGACACTGCTAATGAAGTTGTCTCTGGTATTGTCAACAGACATATCAGATCTACTGCTATTTGGTTTGGGTATCACTTGATACGGGGCCGTGTTGCTGCATGTCGTCGGATATTACGTGACATCAATAGTATTGGTTATCGAAGAGATTTCTGGACTAAAGTACCAAACGGTATATGGTCACGACGGAGAGACTTAGGGGACGTGTTATGGTTGCTGCCTCGGATGTTGGTCAAGCGGGTGTTACGTTGTGTATTTAGGCTTCTACCTCAGCATGCTAATATACCATCCACATTACAGAGAATTCGCTCGCGTGTCAATCGCTAATGTTTGACTTATATTTTCGTCTAGTATTGCGTCCATACTGGTCTCGAATTTTAATTATAGCTGCATCTATATTTCTAGCTTCATCGCTTGATATTCTCAGTATAGGGATGATAGTTCCTGTTGTAGGTGTGCTAATTGCACCCGAACAAAACTCTTCTTTGTTTATTACAGACTTGGTGCAAAATTACGGTTCTATTGTTGGTATTGATGCAAATGAATACTCTGTCGTATTTGTAGGTTTATTGGTTCTTGTTGTACTAGTGACACTAAAGAATGTGGTGCTACTATTACAAAATTTATTGATATTTCGTCTAGCGACCAAAGTCGAGATGGCATTTAGTATTAGAATGCTAGATTATTATATGCGTGCACGCTATGATGAGATTACGCGGCGTGGTCGGGGAGTAATTCTTGAGGATCGAACTCGTGCGGCTGAAGGTAGTATTGGTAGTATTACTGTTGTCGCTAATTTACTGAATTCCGTGGTCATGATATTGATGAGCACGGCATTGTTGTTTTTTATGGCCTGGTGGAGTGTTCCTGCTGTAGCAATTCCTATGGTATTAGTATATCTTTATGTAGGGCCGTCTCTACAAAGACGATCTAGAGAAATTGGCATTAATTTACACGATCTTCGACAGCGGTTTAGCACAGCTACTGTTGATTTTCTGGAGGGCATACGAGTAATAAAAACAAGTGCTAAGGAGGCAATGGCTTCAGCTCGAATCGAAGCATTATTCAAAGAGCATTTTCCGATATTTGTGGCTAGTAGGTTTATTCCACTTATTCCAGGCTCCATTTTTGAGACTATGGGTGCTGTGCTCGTTGCTTTGTTTGTTGTAATAATTGTAACAAGACCAGATCTGGGATTGAGTTTGCCAGAATTAGCTGCAATGGTTGTATTGATGCGAAGGTTGTTGCCGACAGTGAGTGGAATTAATCAGAGTCTTATACAGCTCAACTATCGAGCACGTATGGTGGAGGTAGCTGATGAGACTCTCAATAAGATGCCTCTTGAGAAAATGGGTGGCATTAAGTTGTCATCCACCCAATCCGTTAGCTCAATTGAACTTCAGAAAGTTACATTTAGTTATGAAAGTCGAAAAGAGACTCTAGTTTTAGATGAGGTAAGTCTTCGATTGAAAAGCGGGCGAGTTACGGCGTTAGTTGGTCAAACAGGGTCAGGCAAGTCTACCATTGCTGATTTGCTACTGTGTCTATATACGCAAGACAAGGGTCAAATTCTTTTGGTCATTATTAATTTGAGTGAGATTGATTTGCTAACGTGGCGTAGACGCATAGGTTATGTGAGTCAGGATCCATATTTATTTCATACGACTCTGCATAACAATATAACACTATGGGACGATTCTGTTGATAAGAATCAATTAGATATGGCAACACGTATAGCGCAGTTGGATACATTTCTAAAAGAGCTTCCTGAAGGATATGAAACAATCGTTGGTGATCGTGGTTTAACTCTTTCTGGTGGTCAGAGACAGAGAGTAGCAATTGCTCGGGCTGTATTGCATAATCCGGATGTTCTTGTCTTTGATGAAGCTACCAGTGCATTAGACAATCTTACAGAGAAAGAAGTTCATGTTGCAATTGACAAATTAAGGGCAGATGCAGTTTTACTCGTCATTGCACATCGTCTGAGTACTGTTAGGGATGCCGATAACGTCATTGTGTTGGATAAGGGTCGGATAGTAGAACAGGGAACCCCAGCTGATTTACTGAAGTCTAAAGGCCAGTTTTGGGATTTGTATCATAAAGATGATGAGAGATAAAGATTTCATTGTTTATGCATACTCACAATTGGAGAAACAAATCACGGTAATAAGTTTTCAGAGACATATTTAGATTGTTTTGATAATTTCGTGCGTCGTGACTAAGACATAATGGTAAAAATAGAGAAGAAGTTATGAGAGATGTGATTGGTTTAATAACTGCGCGTGGTGGTTCCAAAGGAATACCACGAAAGAATATAGCCACTGTTGCGGGCAAACCACTTATAGTTTGGACGATTGAGACAGCATTAGCATCATCAGTTGACCGAGTAATTGTGTCGACTGATGATGATGAAATCGCACAATTATCATCTAAGCATGGCGCTGAAGTTCTATTTATTAGGCCTGTTTCGTTGGCACA
>CAZFLB010000320.1:0-4836 GCA_964518945.1 uncultured Acidobacteriota bacterium
GGTGCACCTCGAATCTCTCCCCGAAACGTAGAACCTTCCTGCACAATTCGTCAGAAAAGAGGTCCATAGGTTCGCCGCCCCTTCGGCCCTTATCTTGTTTTATTGAACAGGATTGAATTTGGTGGCGGGGGCGGGATTTGAACCCGCGACCTTTGGGTTATGAGCCCAACGAGCTACCGGACTGCTCCACCCCGCGTCAAAAGTAAGGGGGGACATTATCTGAATAACGCCGGGTGATGTCAAGAAATTGGAATTGCTTGTTCAAGAAAATCAGCAATTCCAGATGCGATCTGGACCTTAGATACGAATTTTGCGGGTTCCCTTTCACCTGAAACAACGTAAGCGACCTGTTCACCTGATGGCCCCTTTTCTTCTCCACGATTAGCAATTACGGCGAGGTGCCCTTGCTCAAGTCTAGCTCTAGCGATACTGATCAGTTCTTCATGAGAGACATTTTCTTGGTACTTGAATGAAATTATTGGAATGTTTGGAAATTTTTCAAGGACTAGACCTATGATTTGCTATGTTGTGATAAGTTGGAGATTTTGCAGTGTCCCATCAGACGGTATCTTTCCCGGCGCGACCTCACAGGGTTGGTAGTCTGCGACAGCGGCAGAATATATACCAGCAATGTAGTCCTTCCGTTCAAGGGTAGAGATGACTGCATCACGATACTCGTTGAAATTATTTATTTGTATATATTCAATGTAGTTGGGTGGGGTAAGTCCTGTTTTGCCGAGAACGAACCGGATCTTAGCACCGCGCAATGTAAGTTCGGTAGCTATTGCTGTTCCCAAAGCACCGGTGAAAATGTTGTTGATTGTACGGACGTTGTCAATCGGTACGGGCGTGGGTCCACCAGTTACTAGAATGCGTTTACCTTTTAGTTTCGAGTTACTTAATGCAGCACACACTTCTGCTACGAGTGTTTCGGTTTCAGGTATGTTGTGCTTTCCGTAGTCGTCACGAGGAGGAATGATGCGAACTCCCATTTTATGCAGCTTGTTGAGAGACTCTGTGAGAATGGCATTGTGCATGTCCCCATGCATTGTCGGAGCTATCAATACTCTGGTTTCGTGGCGAGTCATTCTTCCTAGAGCAGCAGCCATCGTCGCGGTTAGAACACCGTCCCCAATGCCATGAGCTATCTTATTTATGGTGTTATAGGTTGCGGGCGCAATCAAGTAGCCGTCAAAATTCTTGGTGTTACTTAAGTGCTCTGCTGATGGTGTCAATCGTGTGACTACGGGTTGACTAGTAGACCACGTCAGCGCGTCTTCTGTGGTGTAGCGAAGAGCCTCTTCCGAACAAAATGCTGTAACTGTTGCACCTTGTTTTCTTAGCTCTCTGGCTATGGAAGGAGCTCTTATTGCTGCAATGCCTCCCGAGATGAGAAGAGCAACACTTTTCCCACAAAGGTGATTTCCAGAGAGTCGAACCTCATGATCCCCGAGAGTGGAACGAGCAGGAGGAGAAAAATCCCAATCATTCATATTGTTGTAGTTCTCGTTTAATTTGTTTGCCCCAGATTACTTGTGCTAATAATCCTGAGATTATTAGCACAATCGTACTTTTAGCATGTGGTCTATTCATCTATTATAAAGTAAGAGAGGTGTTTATATTGATCTGGTCCATAATTACAGTAAGCTAGGCCGGATTAGTTATTTTCAAACCTTAGTGGGCAAAGCTCTTGTGTTAGAGGTGGAAAATTTGGAAACAAAGCAGCTACGAGCTTTTCTGAGAACAAAACGGAATCAGTTTTTTCACAACAGAAGAGGCTAAGTTAGGATGGAGGTGTCGTGAAGCACTTGGTGAAAACGGGGACCATCCTGTCAGTCTGGACGACACTCGTGTTTGGACTTAGCCAAGGCAGCCTCGAGGATAAATTGTTGGAGATTCGAGAGCGGCACTTAAATGGTGCGGATACGACAAAGCAATTTGATATTGAGCAGGAGGAGGCTAATAACTATTTGCGCAACCAGACGGTCTCTCAGGCTCCTGATGGCTTTGAAAATCCTTGGATTCGGTTTGAAGAGAACATTGCTGTGATGGGTGCCACATTAAACCTTGACAATCTTGATCGGGGGAAACTCCCAGATTCTATGGTTTTTCAACTTCTTTCAGGACGGATTCCGGTCGAGTTATCAACATCAGTGTCTGGCGAGTCTGGTATTGGGCGTATAGAGATTACTCGTGTAACACTATCAGGTATAGTGGTTCCAGCAGAAATAGTTACGTCTTTACTAAGTGACGATGATATTACTGTATTACTCCCTCCTGGATTCCGAATTGGCGAACCATTTCCTCTTCCATTCAGTCTTGAAAGTATTGACTGTCGGGTTGGCGTTATCATTGTAAGTCAACGCGCTAAGCTTGGATTTCAATAAATAATTATGAACGCGATTGCCCGCGGCTATGTTCGATATCAATACACCAGTCCAATATGTTAAGGGAGTTGGTCCCAAAAAAGCTGAAGCATTAGCTAAGGTTGGAATTTTTACTGTCTACGATCTTTTGCTCTACCTCCCGTTTCGATATGAAGATCGCAGTCAACGCCTTCTTGTGAAAGACATACAGTCTGGGCAAAACGGCACAATCGAAGTTGAAGTGGTATCTCTAACAGTTCGCCAAACGAGACGGCGAAATTTTAAAGTTGTTGAACTTCTAGCTCAGGATGAAACCGGTCAACTAAAGGCAATATGGTTCAATCAGGAGTACCTAAAGGAAACATTGATTCCTCATCGTCGATTGCTTATCTATGGGATGTTTCAAAAGTCGGGATTCAGTTCATTACCAGAAGTGAAGAACCCTCAATACGAACTGATAGAAGAAGGGCAGGTCGATAGTACTCATGCTGGTCGAGTTGTCCCAGTTTATGAGCGTATTGGCTCAATGAGTCCAAAGGTCTTACGGAAGGTGTTGCACTTTTTAGTTATGGGAATGCCACCTGGTGTTCCCGAGTTGCTTCCAAAAAAAATAGTAAACCGCTATAAGTTGCCATTACGTGAACAAGCTCTTACAAGGGTCCATTTTCCGGAAGAGGATGTGGTCCTAAATGATTACAACGCATTTCGTTCGCCGGCACAAAGGAGATTGATCTTTGAGGAGTTTTTTCTATTTTTCCTTGCACTTGAACTACGGAAAGACTCTGATCGTGACCTTGCGAAAAAAAAATTATTCTTAGTAAATGATTCAATTCGTGCAAGAGTTCGAAAAATCCTTCCCTTTCGATTGACCACAGCTCAGCGTGACGTTCTTAAGGTTGTGGCTAAAGAACTTGCTAGTGAAACCCCAATGCGTCGTCTTGTGCAAGGTGATGTTGGCTCCGGTAAAACTATTGTAGGATTGCTTGCTTCACTTATCGTTATGGAAGCAGGCGCGCAAGTGGCTTTTATGGTTCCAACAGAGCTTTTGGCAGAGCAACATTTCTCAACGATCCAAAAACTTCTTAGTCCACTCGGCTATCGCGTTGTTATGTTGAGCGGCAACTTAAAAAAAACGGAAAGAGACAAGGTACTTAAAGAAATAGAAACAGGACAGGTTCATTTCATTATCGGAACTCACGCTTTGGTTCAAACGGATGTTGAGTTTTGTGAATTAGGACTCGCAATTGTCGATGAACAACATCGATTCGGTGTTCTTCAGCGAAATGAAATCAGGAAAAAGGGGTTCGGCTGTGACCTTATTGTGATGACTGCGACACCTATTCCCAGAAGTTTGGCGATGGCTATTCACGGTGATTTAGATGTGTCGGTATTGAATGAACTCCCTCCGGGGCGCCAACCAATAGTTACTGTGCGCAGAGACTCCTCTGAGCTTAAAGCTGTATTTTCTGAGATTGATAACGAAGTTGCTCAGGGACGACAAGTTTATTTCGTGTGTCCTCTAATTGAGGAATCGGAAAGCGTAGACCTCAAAACAGCGGTGGAGCGTTTTAAGGTCTTATCGGATGTTGTTTTTGCAAGTTATCGAGTTGCTCTTGTCCATGGCCGGATGTCGGCAAATGATCGAAGAGATGTCATGGATGCGTTTGGGCGAGGGGATATTGACATCTTGGTTTCAACGACTGTCATAGAGGTTGGCTTAGATGTTCCAAACGCGACACTTATAGTAATAGAACATGCTGAGAGGTTTGGTTTATCTCAGCTACACCAACTCCGCGGTCGTGTTGGGAGAGGTAATGCTCCATCGAAGGCGATTTTACTAACCTATTCTCCATTGACTATTGAGGCCGAGCGGCGTTTAGAGGTAATGGTTGAAACCAATGATGGTTTCGTTATTGCAGAGCGTGATCTTAGAATTCGCGGTCCAGGTGATTACTTCGGAACGAGGCAGTCGGGGGTACCTTTGTTCCGGGTTGCTGACATTCTTCGTGACTCTGAGATTAGAGATCAAGCAAGGCAAGAGGCATGTCAAGTCCTTGAGTCATCCTTTGTAGATGAGTTTGATCATGAAGAACTTTTGCGCCATGTGAAGAAACTGTGGGGTGACCGATTTGGACTTGCATCTTCAGGTTGAAAATGCGTATTGGCAGCGGTGATCTAAGAAGAAAAAAACTGCATGTGCCGAAGGGCTTACGGACGCGGCCCTCGAGTGCACGTTTAAAAAAGAGCCTATTCGATGTGCTGGCTACTTTTGTCAAAGAGGCTACGGTTCTGGATCTATATGCGGGAGCGGGGTCTCTTGGTTTTGAGGCACTTTCAAGAGGAGCTAAGCAAGTTTTATTTGTGGAAAAAGACAGAAATGCAGTACAGGCTATCCAAAAAAACTTGTCCGGACTTGCTATTAGTGAGCGGGGATTGATTTGGAGGCGGGATGTTTTTGTAGCCCTGGATA
>CAZFLB010000321.1:0-7649 GCA_964518945.1 uncultured Acidobacteriota bacterium
TAGGAAACGTAGAACTTGTAGGTACTGACCCCTCAGCGATGGCGAATTATTTATGGGACGAACATAAAATTATCGTGGTAGCCATCAACCATGATGAATTCAAAGGGCTACGCGTCACGCCCAACCTTTATACAACACTAGGTGAACTCGACAAGTTCTGTGAGATCTTTGAGCACATCGCAAAGCGTGGACTTCCTAAATCGGCATAATCCATAGAAATGCAAATGTAGTTCGATGCCTTTGTTATAATCGTATCAGAAAATATTTTTGTGTATGCCTGTAGTCACATATTTGGAAGCAATTAGCCAAGCCCTTCGGGAAGAAATGCGTCGCGATCCCAATGTCTTTCTGATGGGTGAGGATATCTCTGTATTTGGCGGTGCTTTCAAAGTAACACGCGGCTTTGCAGAGGAGTTCGGTGAAGGGCGAGTCATTGACACCCCGATCTCAGAATCTGGGTTTACCGGTGCAGCCTGTGGAGCAGCCATTATGGGATTCCGACCGGTAGTAGAGTTTCAGTTTGCTGATTTCATCACCTGTGCATTCGACCAAATCGTTAACTTTGCTGCCAAATGCTATTACCGCTGGGGGATTCCGGTACCGGTAGTGATACGAGGTCCCTCCGGAGGCGGTTTTAGAGGTGGACCATATCACTCTCAAAACCCAGAGGCATGGTTCACTCATGTTGCAGGTTTGAAAGTAGTTCAACCGTCAACACCATATGAAGCTAAGGGGCTTCTAAAAGCTTCTATCCGTGACAATAACCCCGTCATCTATTTTGAACATAAACATCTATACCGAAGAGTGCGTGAAGATGTCCCCATAGATGACTATGAAATCCCTCTTGGCGTTGCAGACATCAAACGCACTGGAACAGAACTAACGGTCATAACTTATGGGGCTATGGTTCACACATGCTTAGATGTTGCAAAAACTCTGTCAGGCGAAGGAGCTGAAATTGAAATCATCGATCTTCGTTCACTCGCTCCTCTCGACAAAAAGACATTTCTTGATAGCGTCGCAAAAACCGGCAAAGCTCTCGTGGTTCATGAAGCGCATTTGACTTCGGGCTTCGGTGGCGAGGTAGCAGCAATAATTACTGAAGAGGGTTGGACCTCACTGGACGCTCCGGTGAAACGAATTGGCTCACTTGACGTTCCGATTCCATTCAGCCCAGTACTCGAAGATGCCGTACTCCCTTCCTACAAAAAGATCCTTATTACCGCACGAGAGCTTTTGGAGTATTAAAAACATGTCCACAGAAGTTGTGATGCCACAAATGGGTGAGAGTATCGCGGAAGGAACCATTATCAAATGGCACAAAAAGCTTGGAGATGTAGTAAGTCGCGACGAGACATTGTTCGAAATAACAACTGACAAAGTAGACAGTGAAGTGCCTTCGCCGATCGAAGGAATTCTGAAAAATATTCTCGTAAAAGAAAATGAAACCGTCTCGGTCGGAACAGTAGTAGCGATTTTAGATAACAGTAGTATGGCCGATACCAATGTTACGCACAGTGACACGATTGTCGAAGAGCCGAGTCAAGAAACTTCCACAATTTCAGAACGAGAACATTTTCAAAGCACACATGAACCTCTAATTTTTCAGCGACATTCAGTGCCCGAACAAGAACCTGTCCGACAAACTACTGAAATTCCATCTCACTCTGCTATCTCTCGTACCGATGAAGATCGGAGTAGAAACTTGTCTCCCGCCGTCTCCACACTCGTATCCAAGCACAATTTATCGATGGATGAACTATTTGCCATTAACGGAACCGGACGGGGAGGTCGAATTACCAAGCAAGATCTATTGAGCCACCTGTCCAATAGACCTTTAACACCGTCTAAACAAATGGAAACAATCAGCAGTCCCTTACAAAAGACACCGAATGAACCTACGCTCATGACTCCACCACAACAGTACATCTATCAGCCCGAATCAGATGACGAATTAGTACCAATTGGAGATATGGGGCAACACATTGCAGATCATATGCTCTGGAGCCAGCAAATCTCTGCACAAGTCACATCTTTTACTGAGTGTGATTTACACCGCATTGTTCACTACAAGGACGAAGAAAATGACCAATTTGAACAGAGCTACGGAATACCCCTGACTTTCACACCCTTTGTCGCAGAGGCTACGGTACGAGCTTTAAAGGAATTCCCTGTTTTAAACTCATCTATAGTGGGTCAGCAGATTGCTCTAAAAAAACATGTCCATTTAGGAATTGCAGTTGCAGTAGAAAAAGGATTTGTCGCACCTGTAATCCACAATGCCGATGAAATCAACTTCACTGGCCTAGCCCGAGCAATCCAGACTATGTCTGAGAAAGCCCAGCGTAGCAATCTAACACCCGAAGATGTTCAAGGAGCAACCTTTACAATTACAAATCCCGGTATGTTCGGAGGACTCACCGGCACTCCAATAATCTCGCAGCCACAAGTAGCCATGCTAAGCCTCGGCACGATCCAAAAGAAACCAGCAGTAGTCGAAGACTCCATCGCTATTCGACCGATTATTGTACTAGCCCTTACTTTTGATCACCGCATTATAGACGGTGCTACCGGCTACCAATTTCTTGAACTAATTCGGAACCAGTTAGAAAATGCCGAACTCCCAAAGGTCTAGGTTCTCAAAATAAATCCGACCAAAAAGTGGAAAAAGCACCCGGAAAATGAATAACAAAACTAACACTCTCGACTCCGCTCATAGAAAAGGCCTCCTCTGTTAATAGCAAATCAACTCCAATGAATAATTATGATGCTGTTTTACTTCTATCATTTGGAGGCCCCGATTCACCAAAAGACGTCATGCCTTTTCTACGAAACGTTGTCCGTGGTCGCAATGTTCCTGAAACACGCCTGCGGGACATTGCGGACCGATATCTCCAATTTGGGGGTAAAAGCCCTATTAATAAAGAAAATAGTGCCCTTATTCGCGCAATGCGTACTGCCATTCCTGAATTACCAATATACTGGGGAAATCGTAATTGGCACCCACTTGTTAGTGAAGCATTGTCCCAAATGTCTGAAGCCGGCGTAAAGCGAGCTATTGCTTTTACAACTTCAGCTTACAGTGCTTACTCTGGGTGTCGACAATATCTAGAAGATATCGAGGCGGCCCGAGCAACCCTAGGTAACCAAGCTCCTATAATAGACAAAATCCCTCCTTTTTTTAAACATCTCAAGTTTATTGATGCAGTCCGCTCCCGCTTACAACAAGTACTTTCAAATAAAAGCACGAACCATCCGCACTTGCTATTCACTGCACATAGTTTGCCCCTAACGATGGCAACACTATGCAACTACGAAACCGAGCTTCGATGGTCTGCGAAACAAATAGCGGAAGATATTTTCGATGGTAGTTTGGAGTGGCAAGTTGTCTATCAGAGCCGAAGCGGACCCCCTACACAGCCATGGCTCACACCAGACATACTCGATACACTGCGTCAGCTCCACAAAAAAAATGTAACCGAAGTCGTTGTTGTACCCATTGGATTTGTATGTGATCACATGGAGGTCATATACGACCTCGACATAGAAGCGAAAACACTAGCAAATGATCTTGGTATTGAGCTTATACGTGCTCCTACGGTAGGAACACATCCTAGTTTCGTACAAATGATTAGAGAACTTGTTTTAGCGCCTTCTCACAAGTTTTGTGAACGGAACTGCTGCCTCTAAGATACTCTTAGGAGCAGTCAGCCATGCTATCCAACAAATACTCGCTAGCTATTTATATCTGGTTTTGAAGACAAGCAACAATTTAGCTTGTTTTCGTCTTCTTCTTTGTTTTTGACTTTTTCGTTTTCCTAGTAGTAGTTTTCTTCTTAGTCTCTGACTCTTCTCCTGTAGTTTTAGACCGAGCACGGCGACGTCGTTTTGGCTTGGGCTCATCACTAGCTGCAAGAGACACAAGCTTTGTAATAAACTTTTTGGGACCGTGTGCATCAAATTCAACTACCGTATAATCTTGGTCTAACTCAGCAATTACTCCAAGGCCATATTTCTCGTGCAGTACACGCTGTGATATAGAAAGTTGCATAGCCCTTATTGTAGCGCCAAAAGTGTTCAGAAGTGGGATTAAACCTACTCCTCCGAGCAAATTTCAATGAATGATACATTTTTGAAAGACATGCAGATTAAAGCTTCTTTTTGATGGACTTGACCATGTTTTCTGAGCGACTCGATTGGCACATCGGGGAAAACGAACTCTGGCTTGAGCTAAACCGAATAAAAAAAAACGGAGAACCCTTTATTGACCTAACCGAATCCAACCCAACCCTTGTTGGTCTTAATTACGCTGAAGAATTGGTCAGTAGTTTAAACTCAGACGTGCCACTGGTCTACAAACCAACACCTTTCGGTTGGGATCTGGCACGAAACGCGATCTCTCGTTATTATCAGACGCGAGGCAGAAAAATACCTCCAGAAAACATCGTAATCACAGCAAGTACAAGCGAGGCTTATTCTTTTCTTTTCAAACTTCTATGTAACTCTGGAGATGAAGTTCTAGTCCCTAAACCGAGTTATCCTCTATTTGACTTTCTAGCATTACTAGAAAACGTCACCCCTTCTGCTTACAATATCGACATCGGCCCGAACTCCAACATCTCTCCTCGAAGCCGAGCCATCATAGCCGTTCATCCCAACAATCCAACAGGTGAATTTCTCTCAGAAGCTCGAAAACAAAACCTGTTTGCTTTATGTGAAAGACACGATATCCCTCTTATTATCGATGAGGTATTTCTTGACTACGCCATGGAAAATACCGCTTCTTCTTCAAGTGTCACAACTATTAATGATTGTTTGGTTTTCACTTTAAGTGGTTTATCAAAAGTTGCTGCTCTGCCACAAGTTAAGCTCTCCTGGATCGCTCTTTCCGGTTCATCAATAAAAGTTCGAGAAGCTATAAAACGATTAGAGTACATCGCTGATACTTATCTATCAGTCGGAAGTCAGGTTCAGCTATCGGTTCCGCATATACTTAAGAGTGCCACTTCAATACAGAAGACGATACTTGACCGTATCCAAGAGAACCAAGACGCCCTCGAACAGATAACTTCAGCATTCCCCGCTGTGACGATTTTTCGCCCCGAAGGTGGATGGTATGGCAATCTCAAACTTCCGGCGTTACAGTCCTCCGAAGAATGGGCACTGGATTTTTTGCGGGAGGGGCGAGTTTATATCCATCCAGGTTTATTCTTCGGTTTTTCACAAGAGTCTCATTGCATCGTAAGCTTAATTGTTCCACCAGATAAATTCAGACAAGGTATCAAGGAAATCCTGCAAGTTGTTTTGAATCGGTTAGGATAGATATTTAGAACAGAAAGGTATGAAGCAGTGACGGGCCTCTTATCTGACACAAAACCCCTTACAACTTACAACTTTCTTAAGAATAACCGGAATACAACGGAAATATAAAAGTGACAGCTCTATTACTATTCACCCTAAGCCTCAATGGAAACATTCTGGACCCAGTAGACATCCTGATTAAAGGAGGTATCGTTGTTACGGTTGACGAGAATGCCCGTGTCCTCACAGGAGGAGCTGTTGGGATTGTAGACGATCGCATCACAATCGTTCTGAAATCTTCAGACAGTTTGCCAAAAGCAAAAAAAACGGTTTATGCAAAAGGTCATCTCATAATACCTGGACTTGTGAATACACACGGACATGCTGCAATGACGCTTCTTCGTGGACTAGCAGATGATTTAACACTCACAGATTGGTTAGAGAAATACATCTTTCCCATTGAAGCTAGACACGTATCTCAGAAATTTGTCTACACCGGCACACTTCTAGGCTGTATAGAGATGGTAAAGACTGGCACAACAACATATGCGGACATGTATTACTTCGAAAACGAAGTTGCTCGTGCAACGGAAACAGTTGGTATCAGGGGTGTACTAGGGCAAACTATCATCGGATTTGCTGCTCCGGATTATGAAACACCAGAACAAGCATTGCTCGGCGCAGAAATTTTCATCGAGAAATATAAAAACCACCCTTTGATTATTCCCTCCATTGCACCTCACGCTCTATACACAACACCTCTAGGAATTATTGCAAAGGCCCATTCAATCGCGACCAAACATCACGTCCCTTTTCAGATACATGCCGTAGAACCACCAGAAGAAAACAATCAAATGCTAAAAACGTTCGGAAAGAGAACAATCACTTTACTTGACGAGATCGGTGCACTCAAATCGAAATCAATTCTTCACCATGGCATTTGGTTATCAGATGAAGATATCAGCCGTATTAAAGGAACAGGTGTTGGCATTTCTCACAACCCAGAAAGCAACATGAAAACAGCATCTGGGTTAGCTCCTGTACCTAAACTACTGTCCGCACAAATTCCTGTAGGTTTAGGAACCGATGGAGCCGCCAGCAACAATAATCTCGATATGTTTGAGGAAATGGATACTGCTGCTAAAATCCACAAGTTTGCCACTAAAGATCCAACAACAATGCCTGCGAAAACAATCTTTCGAATGGCAACGATGGGTGGTGCAGAAGCACTTGGATTAGATGGAAGCATAGGCTCCATCGAAGTAGGGAAAAAAGCTGATATCGTACTGATCAATACTCAAACAGCGGGACTGCCTCCCATGTACGATGTTTATTCACATCTAGTGTATGCAATCAAAGGAAGTCACGTATCAACTGTCCTTGTAGATGGAAAATTTGTTGTTGTTGATAAAAAGTTGATCACAATCAATGAGATTGAAACTATCGCAATGGCGAATGCGATAAAGGAAAAAATCCTTCTTAGTCTCAAGTGAAAGCTTCGGAAAGGATAATGAAGCGCTCTACTTTGTTGAGCTATCTAGATAACCAAGGCTTTCGAGGAGTCTATCAACATCACGTTTCCGGAGTTTGTTTCCAGGTCCTCTCTGAAGCACTAGTGAGAGACGACGACGCTCAGCTCTAAAAGCTTCAGCCGAACGCTTTAAAGGCTCTGGATTGTGTGGACCAGGATTTGAAAGCAAATTTATTTCTTCGAGAGGGTCCTCCGCAACATTAAAGGCAATACGCCTAAAGCTGCGCCGCCATATCCATTTATATGGCCAATGATAAGAAGCCATAGAGGTTAAACCTCTACTGGCGTGGTTGAGCCCATAGGACCACCACGGCTCATTGGAAGGGCACTCGTTCCCTTCTAAACAGGAGTACCAAGATCTCCCTTCCATTTCCTCTGAACGTAACCCAAGGATATCTAAAATGGTTGGAGTCACGTCTCTCATTAGTGCCGGACGGTTTTGCAAGACCTGTCCTGGAACTAAGTTCGCACCACGCATCATCCACAAAATACGAAGCTGATCTTCGTAGACATGCGAAGCATGTCCTAAAGAATTGTGCGCAAACAATCCTTCTCCATGATCCGAAACAATGACAGTCAATGTGTCTTTCAATAAACCGAGCGTAGCTAACTCAGAGTTAAGCTTTTCGAGATAGCGATCGGTATACGCTACATTTGCATCGTAATTCGGTAGCACAACTGATGGGGGAGGGCGATTTAGTCTACCGGCAAAGTCAATTGTTATAGTCACTGGCACTTGTTGTGAATTATTAATTTCAACGGCGGTCCTTTGTCTGAGCCCCGCTGGCCACTCCGGGATGTTGTCGTAACAAATTTC
>CAZFLB010000322.1:0-14743 GCA_964518945.1 uncultured Acidobacteriota bacterium
GCCGGATCAGCAAGACCGGGAGTAACCAGTGCCCTTCAACACACGATTATTCCCGACTATTTCATCACTGTCTTCGCAGGGGTAGACCGTGAAGCAACAGAGCGGGCACGTGAGTACATGGTCAACATTGCCCCGTCATCACCTTCAGTAGCATTGTTCAAAGATGGGGAATTAGTCCATATGCTCGAAAGACGACACATCGAACGAATGGACGAACAGATGGTAGCCAACAATCTAACAGATGCGTTTGACAAACATTGTTCTCGTCAAGGGCCGTCCGTCCCCAAGGAAGTCTATGAAAGCATAGCAACGTCTCGCCAATGCGGTTCGACAGTTCCTATGTTTAATCCATTTACAAATCAAGGATGAATAACGATTAGAAAACCCAGAGTTGAAAAACAACTCCATTTAAACAATATCTTATTTCTCAAAAATCTGATCGACGGGTACGACACGTATTCGCGATATTGGTAACTCTAAAACTTCAATAGCTGTATCTTCTTTAAGCACATTAGCACCTGTTCCAGGGGTTTGGTAGGTAACAGGGCTCCTACGGTTAGTTTTAATGGCCGTAGCGAGAGTATTGGCTTCGGGCGTGACTATCGCAACGTGAAAATCCCAACGGTCGAGGTGTTTCCGGATTGCACGGTTGACATCTACCACAGACATATCGTCGAGATGTTTCTCAAGTTCGTCGATAAAGAAACCTGTTTGGTAAAAAATGGAATCCATTTGATAACCGAGACGACGATCTAGATTTTGAGCCCAGAGCTTCGAATAACTGCGAATGTAATCTCGCATTCTCTCAAACTGTTTCTCTGACATAAGACCTTCAACTAACCGTCTAAAATAGTAAATAGAACCACGAATCGCAAAGTGTGCGTTAGCAGTTACGACGGGTCGTATCCAAATACTAAAATACTGCTGGTGCCTAGCTATATTTGGTAATGGAAAGGTACTACCTCCATCTTGGATGAAAGCCTCGATATATGAATAATCACCATAATTTAAACCACGTTTACCACGAAGTTCTTTCATCAACACTCCATTAAAAGTACGGTGGTCGCCTAAGAAAAGATTGGCTACCAGAAGCGGATAATAATCTGCGTCGGCCCTTGTGATATCAATGGGGAACCCTAGGCTAACAGCTGTCGAATCTGCAGCGGGTCGTTCAACGATCGTAACATCCATGCCTGTGCCGCGAATCAGCTTGGGAAGTTTCACGGGATTCGCATTACCTTCCGGCAATTCCTTCTAAAAATCAGACTCCAAATGCTGAGCGAAGGTATCAGGGAAATCACCAGCAAGCCCGATCTGTAGATTTGAGAACGTGTAATTTGTTGCGTAAAAACTTTTCACATCATCCAGAGTGATGGACTGCAAACCAACCACCGTGCCGGACACCGGATGACGATAGGGGTGGCCTTCAAACAAAACCCATTCCAGTGACTTCTTCCCAAGTTCCTCATCATCTGCACTTCGTAAGGATTTTGTTAGATAGTTGAGCAGTTCCGTTTTGTTACGATCAAAATCATCAACTGCAAACCTAGGTTTCAACAATTGGTTACGAAAGACCGAGAAGAACCGATCAAGATGATCTCTGTGAACACGACCAATAAACGTAGTTGTTTCTTTGTCGGTTTGCGATGAGATTTCTGCCGCCATCGGATACAGAAATTCTATTAACTCTTGGAACGTCAACTTCTTGCTGCCACCATGGCTCAGCATTTTTGCGGTCAGAGCTGCTACACCTTCTTTACCCGATGGATCTTGAACTGAACCTACATGGAACATAAATCGAAAACTCACGAGGGAATTTCCGGGGCTATTCAGCAAAACCACTTCCCGCTCTGACCCAAAAGACATTTGCACAGCACTAAAAACGCTTAGCAATAAAAAAACAGGCAAACACATCAGCATATTACTCATGGAACTCTTCGGAACTTTCCGTCAGTGTCACCACTGTACGGTTCTGTTCTTGAAAATATCTCCTCGCCAGTAAGCGAATATCCTCTGCTGTAACGCTAGAGTAGAGTTCGTACACTTTATTGAGGGTGGTCGGGTCATTCGTTAATGACAAATAATGTGCCATTGTATTTGCCACAGAATTAGCAGTGTCAAGACTCATGAGAAACTTATATTTCATGTGAGTCTTTGTTGCTTCGAGTTTTTTTTCATCGACAAGCTCAGATGAGGCACGCTGGATCTCAGCCAATAAAAGTTCTCTTACCTCCGAAAACTTCTCAGGTTTCCGAACACGCGTGAGTATTGTGAATAAAGATGAATCGAACTGATCAGTTGCGCCAGCCTCAATAAAATCAACCCATTGCTTTTTCAGTACAAGCTCCTGGTAAATGTTAGAGGTTGTACTGAAATAAACTTGAGACAAAACATCAAGACCAGGCATATCTATTTCATCAGTATTGAAGGCAGGTGCTCGAAAAGCGATCGCCATCGTAGGTAGCGTCGGAGATGGCCAGGCAACGGAAGCCTCTCGAGGTACTGTTTGGAGTGGCTCGGTTGGGATATTCGGCACATAACTGCCACGATTCCAATCTTTGTATCGAAACTCCACCTCCTTGAGAAGTTTTTCCCACTTGTAGTCTCCCACAACAAGAAGAGTAACGTACTCAGGACGATAGAATCGGTCAAAAAACTGAAGACTATATTCATAGAGCAACGGCATACCTTTAATATCTTCTAAAAAGCCAATTACCATGTGTTGGTAAGGATGCTTTTTGTATGCCGTGGCATGAAGCTTTTCAAAAAGTCCCATAAATGGATTAGCGGCACTCTTGTTGTACTCACCTAGTACAGCCCCAGCTTCTTTCTGAAATTGTGCCTTCTCATACTTCAAGTTCTGAAATCGATCAGCCTCAATCTCTACAATCCGAGGAAGTGACGCTGAACTAGCAAGGATGTGATAGACAGTACGGTCAAAAGATGTGTATGCATTCGAATCTGCGCCAATGGATTGAAGCACCTCATTATATTCATCTTCGGGAAAAGCCTCTGTCCCGCGAAACATCATATGCTCGAAGAAATGTGCAAAGCCACTCTTTCCACGATCGACTTCTTGACGAGAACCCACACGCACAACAGTGTGATAGGCAACTAGACCCGGACTATCGAAACGAACTCCTACAAGACGCAACCCATTTTTAAAATCGTGGACTTCAATGGGGTAGGGAAAAACTGCTTCACTTGCTGGCTTGTCAGCACCTCCGAGAACCATGCCCATAAGAAACACAATTCCTATTAAATTCATTCACCATCCCCCGTCAATAAATCACAATTAACAGATGATACTTTTCACCAAATCAATTACAGAGCTTTGTATTGAAACAGGTTCCAGTAGATATTGCCCTGAGGTCGAATCCCAAAACTGAGGCCTGGTCCGTGACGTTTGAATTTAATTCAGAAAATCTGCGCTCCAAAATACTTCCATTCCTTATGAGTTCCAAGCTGATATCCATTAAAACGTCATTAATATTCGTTAAAACCATTACTTCCAACGATTGTTCTGCTGTTTTGTTAGCATAAACCGGCTCAGGTCTCAGCACCGACACAAACACATTGGCCCAAACTCCAGTAGCAATAAGTAAACATAACCACTTCATTACCTTGTCGGTATTCATAGCAATCTCCCCTGTCCAAGCTAAATTAGTATCCGTATAGCACGAATCTAATGCCAATCATAACGACAGATTTATTGCCGATCACCCATGAAGCACAAAAAAACAAATACCGACTTAACTTCCCAAAAGCTCAATAAAAAGCTGCCCCACCGTCAGCCGATCTCCGATCTAACCCACCTTCAAGCATTCCATCGTTATGGTTCACAACGATTACTTGGGCCACTCCTTGTCTATCACGCTCACTTAAATCATGACCAAGTCGTTTAAGAATATTTAAAGTATCTGGAGAAAAGGCTTGACGCTCATAGCGAATTTGGTTTGGCAACCACTGGTGATGAATCCTACCAGCATCAACAGCTCCTTGAGCATTCATTCCGTGGTCTACAACATTAAGAATGGTCTGAAGCACCGTGTTAATGATAGTTCGTCCACCCGGAGTACCCGTTACCATGAAAAGATTTCCGTCCTTAGCCAAAATCGTTGGTGTCATGCTCGAAAGCATTCTCTTTTTTGGCTCCGCTAAATTGGCGCTCGTACCGATAAGGCCATCTTTATTTGTTAGACCAGGTGCACCATTAAAATCTCCCATTTCATTGTTGAGTAAAAAGCCCGCACCAGGAACTACAATACCTGACCCATAGCCATACTCCAGTGTATAGGTCAAAGCCACACCATTTCTATCAGAGTCAACAACAGAAAAGTGGGTAGTCTCTGAACTTTCAGGCGACCACTCAAAGCTTGTCGGTGATGCCGGTGACGCCTTGTCAAGATCTATCGTCGCCCGTAAACCTGATGCGTAATCCTTCGCAATCAAGCGGGTCACAGGCATATCAGGGTTAAAGTCAGGATCTCCCAGGTAGTGAGCACGATCGGCATAGGCTCTTTTCATTGTTTCTGCCATGCGATGAAGATTTCGAGCCGAACCAAACTCATCTTTCGCCACATCAAAACCTTCTAAGATATTCAACATTTCGACAAGCACTACCCCCCCAGAACTTGGAGGCGGCATGGAGATAACTTCGTAACCGCGATAGTCTCCTCGAATGGGCTGCCTTTTGTGCGCACGATAAGCTTTCAGATCGTCTTCCGTTATAAGTCCACCGTTCGCTGCCATCTCTTTAGCGATGAGCTTCGCTGTCTCACCTTCGTAAAAACCAGCAGGACCTTTCTCAGCTATGCGAATCAGTGTCGCTGCTAAATCTTTCTGCTGCAAGATGTCGCCAGCCAGATAAGGCTCTCCTCCTTTAGAAAACTGAGCGACTGATGCAGGATATTTGTTCATCCGAGTCATAGCCTGTCGAAGCGACCTGGAGAGATTATCTGTAACTCGAAAACCCTCCTTCGCCAGCCGAATTGCTGGATTGACAAGTCGTTCCCAGGGAACGCTTCCGTATTCTTGCCAAGCAAGGTAGAGGCCAGCAACAGTTCCAGGGACACCAACTGATAAATGACTCAAGTGATGTTTTTCAAAGCTATATTCCCCACCGTCAAGCCACATGTTAGGTGTAGCTGCCGCCGGTGCCATTTCACGAAAATCAAACGCTACCGCAGTCCCATCCGCCGTCCGATAAACGAGAAAACCACCGCCACCAATGTTTCCTGCTGTCGGATGAGTTACTGCGAGTGCAAAGGCAGTTGCAACCGCTGCGTCGATGGCGTTCCCTCCTTCTTGCAATACAAGGACACCAACCCTTGATGCAATGTCACTTTGAGAAACCACCATTCCGTTTTTGGCACGTGTAGGCACATTTTCAGCGTACAAAATTGAAGTAAGCAACAACAATACATTCCCTAAAACCACTGTTCTTTTGAGCCTATTCATCACCTTGATATCTCCAGAATATTGAATTGTAACGCAAGACTTGAAACCTACCGATCCAAGATAGAGCAAAAGTCATCTCTCAATTAAGCTTTATTGAAAATGTGCTGAGTCGTCACAAACAAGTTATCAGTTATTTATTAAGAATAGTAGAATTACTGTCTCTCATGATATTGCGAAAGCCAATTACAAGCATTGCAATCGGATTATTGTTGCTAATCTCAGTAGAAAGTCTTCCTCAAGAAATTTCCCGCGTCCCTGTTCAAGAAGTAACCTTGCAAAATGGTATGAATTTTCTACTTGTACAACGTCCCGAACTAACAACCGTTAGTGCGGGATGGGTTGCCCATGTTGGCTCTGCTAACGAAAGACCCGGCATTACAGGAATGAGTCACTTTTTTGAGCACATGATGTTCAAAGGCAGCCACATTATAGGAACAACAGACATTAACGAAGACCTCCGCATAGGCGAAGCACAAGAATCCATACAAAAACAAATCCGAGAGATCTATCGAGCACTTCGAAAAAAGTCACGGCTTGGGGAAATAGAAGACCCCTTCAACATTAAGGTCAAACCTCAGGAGCTTACAGAGTTCGAAAAACGTTTTGACCAACTTGCAGAAGAACAGCGCAACATAATGGTTAAAGACGAATTCGACAGAATTTATACCGCTGCAGGTGCTTCGGGGATGAATGCTTTTACCAGTAACGACATCACGGTTTATTTCATAACAGTACCTGCCAATAAAATTGAACTTTGGTTTTGGATGGAATCAGACCGACTAACAAATCCTGTCTTCCGTGAGTTCTACACTGAACGTAACGTTGTACACGAAGAACGGCGATTGCGTACAGAGTCCACACCCACTGGAAAGTTCGATGAATTGTTCGACTCGATGTTTTGGCAATCTCATCCGTACGGCTGGCCCGTTGTTGGATGGCCTTCAGACCTACAGGTTTATTCTCTCCAAGAAGCAAAAACATATTTTGAAACCTACTATGCGCCCTCAAACCTAACAGCTGCACTAGTCGGGAACTTCCAATTCGATGATGTGCATGCACTCGCTGAACGATATTTCGGACGATTACAGCCAACCAAAAACAACGCTCCAGATGTTGTAACACTAGAAATGCCTCAACAGGCAGAAAAGCGTATGAAGGCGACTTGCGACTGCCAACCACAAATTGAGATGCGGTATCACACAGTTCCTTTTCGCCACAAGGACTCTTATGCGCTAGACGTATTGTCAGGGCTGCTAAACGGACGAAGTGGAAGGCTTAATAAATCACTCGTACTAGAGAAAGAGATCGCTTCAACAGTGTCTAGTCTGCAAGACTCCCGCAAGTGGGCTGGCTACTTCTCTCTATCTGCAAGTACCAAAGGCTCTACGACACCCGAGCAACTCGAAATTGCACTGGAAGAGGAACTTCAAAAAATTCGTTCGGAACCAATACCCGAACGCGAACTTGAAAAAGTTAAGAACCAAATTACTGCCACTTCTTACAGAAGATTAGCAAGTGGTTTTTTCCTACTACTACAACTCCTAGTCTACGATGGCCTAGGTAGCTGGGAATACATCAACCAGTGGGCTACTAATACGCTTGCCGTATCAGCAAAAGATGTTAAAAACGTCGTTGAAAAGTACTTCGACCCGACAACCCGAGCTGTAGGTCTATATTACCGCGCAAAAGGCTCATCTCCGGTAGCAAATCCTACAGAGTTACAAGGTCTTCCTACACCACTGCAAGAGCAGGTTATGAACCAACTGAAACAGATAAAGTCTTCAAAAGACCTGCAGATGCTCGAAAAACTTCTAGAGCAACTACCCATCCAAAAAGAGAAAGCGCCAGCTTCTTTTCAATCAATCTTCCCTCTTCTTGAGCAAGTTCTTAAAGCACAGATAGAGGCGTTGCAAAAACAGGGACAAAATCGATGAATTTAACAATCCCTACAATCAGACTTTTGGGGTTGCTCTTTGCCATCAATACTTTCTCACCACAAATAAGCGCAATCGCACAAACTTCTGACATTCCTATTCGACCTGAAACAATTACTTATGATGAATTGAATTTTAGAGTTCCTGATGGCACTCAGCATCAACACAAGCTTTCCAATGGTGCCACCGTATACATTGCAGAAGACCACACGTTTCCACTGATTCAAATCGATGTGATGCTACGCCAAGGGAGTTATCTAGAGTCGAAACAAAAATTTGGGCTATCGAGGCTAACAGGTTCTCTTTTGAGAAGTGGTGGCACATTAAAGATGACACCGGAGGTCTTTGACGAAGAAGTCGAATTCGTCGCAGCATCCATCTCAAGTTATGGAAGTGGAGCTAGAGCTGGGGCGACACTAAGTTGCATCACACCAGAGCTAAAAACCTCGCTTGATCTTTTCTTTGACATGCTTCGCACGCCTCGCTTTGACGAAACTCGCTTAGGAATTGAAAAAAGAAATCTTCTTGAAATGATGCGACAACGAAACGATGATGCCGACAACATTTTGAATCGTGAGTGGGACTTTCTTCTTTATGGAAAACAGTTTTATTTCAGTCGTCGCACGACACAAGCAAACCTCGAAAACATCAAAACCTCAGATTTAATGAGTTTTCACAAAAAATATTGGCACCCAAAATTTATGACGTTTGCTATTTCTGGAGATGTCAACACTCGTGAAATCCTAGAAAAACTTGAAGGATACCTTGCAAACTGGCCAGACAATACTGCATCTATGGAGTGGCCGCCCCCACTCCCAAATCACAAGGTAGTCCCTGGTGTTTATAGCGTGGAGAAAGACATCCCCCAAGGCAAAGTGCTTATCGGTCATCTCGTGCCGCATTGGAAAGACTGGAAAAACCAAGACCGAGCCTCACTCCAAGTTATGCAACATATATTAGGAGGTAGTGGGTTCACGTCTCGTATCATGCAGCGCATTAGGTCCGACGAGGGACTAGCTTATTCAGCCCGATCAAGATTTGATTTCGATCCATTTAAGCCCGGGACTTTTGTCATCTCATTTCAATCCAAAAACCCAACCGTCGCTCTAGCAGCAAAAATAGCACTTGAAGAAGTAAAACGAATCCAGACAGAACTGATCAGCAAGGAAGAACTTAACGTTGCCAAGAATGCCCTCATCGATACGTTTCCGAGACGATTCGAATCCGCATCTCAACGCGTCAGAATATTCGCAAACGACAATTTCATTGGTCGCTCACACAACTATTGGCAAAACTGGCAAAAACAGATCCGCGAAGTTTCTGCTAGTGACGTACTCCAAGTTTCTAAGGAATACTTAAATACTGATGAGATCGTATTGCTCGTGATCGGCAACTGGGAAGAGATCGAACAAGGTGACCCAGAAAAACGTGCCAACATGACAGCGTTTTTCAATGGCAACGTCACAAAAATCCCATTGCGAAACCCCTTAACTCTTCAATAAGCGCCCTTTAAAATAGTAAACCACTATAGTCGATACGCAATCGCATCTATCTCTACTCTGAGACCCTTCATGGGAAGCCCTGCCACCTGAACCGTGCTCCGTGCAGGTTTATGGCCCTCGAGAACTCGTTCGTACACTCCGTTCATCTTCGAAAATTCAGTCATGTCGACTAAAAAAACACCACACTTTATAATATGCTGCAAATCAGAACCCGCTTCCTTCAATATCACTTCGATATTTCTGAACACCTGCTCCGTCTGAGACTCAATATCCGTAGCTACAAGTTTTCCGGTCCTTGGATCAGTAGCACCTTGTCCAGAAACAAAGACTAAAGCCCCAAAGGTCACAGCCGCAGAATAGGGTCCTAATGCATCAGGAAACTCAGGACTTGTAATGCAATTATGATTCAGATAACTCATTTTTCTTTTACCTTCTTCCGTCGATAAACACATCTCTCAAGTCGATCGTCATTAGAATCTGTTTCTCTTTGACCTTCCTCCCAAATAGAAGCGTCGATTTCAGGAAAAAGAACCGCATTCTGATCTTCAACCCTGTCTGGAACAAAAGTAAGATCAATAACGTCAACATATTCCATAGCTTCTACAAAGATTCGTGAGCCCCCGATAAACCAGACTCTACCTGTGCAACTCGTCAGAGCCGAAAAAACATCTTGGTAACATTCAACTCCAGAGATCGTTCTACTCGTTACAACAACATTTCGGCGCCCTACAAGCGGACGTCGTGGAAGTGACTCCCAGGTAAAACGACCCATGATCACATTACTTCCCATTGTGACAGATTTGAAACGTTTCAAATCTGCAGAGTAATGCCACGGGATTTTTCCGTTAAGGCCGATCACTCCTGAGGGTGAAACAGCAGCAATGATCCCTACACTCAAACAGCCACCTTAAAAGCAATTGGAGGATGGGGGTCATAATTTTCTATCTTAAAGTGGCTCATAACTGTATCAGTGTCTTCTCGAAGTAATGCTTCAACATCTTTCAGTGACCGAAGGTCTGGCGACAATTCAAGGCTTGGTAGCTGGCGTGGACTCCTAGTCAGTTGCTCTTGTAATCCTGGAACGTGATCGTAATCAACCATGGAACCATCTAGCTTAGCCGTATAAATATGTGCATCGACAAGTGTATGTCCAAAAATCCCAAGTTCAATTCCCGTAAAATGCGAAAAAAGTGCAAGAATTAAACTGTAACCAGCAATATTGTATGGAATACCTAATGCAACATCACAGCTACGTTGAGTTAAATGCAAATTTAATCGTGGCTCTCCATTCCCATCGTTCTGAACATTAAACACAAACAAACAATGACAAGGTGGCAAAGCACTCGTTTGAGCGTTTTCCGGCGACCAAGCCGTTACAACAAGGCGCCGTGACATAGGGTTTCTCTTCAGTTCATTAACAACCCAGTTAATTTGATCGTTGAAACCAACGGCACCTCGACTATGGACTGGAAAGTGACGCCAAAAATTTCCATAGGCACTAGGTACCATTCCTCGCTCGTCCGCCCATGGATCCCAAAATTCACAGCCGTGTTTACGAAGAATTCCAATATCTCTAGCCCCCGAAAGAAACCAAAGATTCTCTACCACAATGTTTTTCCATGAAATTTTTTTCGTCGTTAGCAGAGGGAACCCTTCTTCAAAGTTAAACTCATAGTTGATATTAAAAGTCGATATTGTATCGACCCCTGTTCGATTTTCTCTACGAGTGCCTTTATTAAGGACTTCCCTGACGATATCAAGATACGATTTCATAGTTGGACCAAATGATAGGATCCATGGTCTGTAGTGGCAACCTCTATCAGGCTAATCACAAATCCTTTTATTTTAAAAGAAATGAAACACCGGATATGTAAAGCAGAACGTACCACTTGAGTAATAAAAAAACGGTCAAACCAGTTACCAATAAACCATTTTTTCACAAGACTTTGCTTATTGCTTCAATAAAACGGTCAACATCAGCTTCATCATTGTAAACGTGTGGAGTAACACGAATACATGTTCCACGCATACTCACAAAGATTTTATGCTGGGCCAGTACGTTTACAACATTTTGAGAGAAACCACCTTCAGCTTCTAACCCGAGATAGTGACCCGCTCTTTTTTCTCTGGAAATAGAACGTAATCCTAAACCCTTTGCTTTCTCAGCAATCGAATCGGTAAGCTCACTTGTTGTTTCAGCAATATTTTCAACACCCCAATCGAGAATTTGCCGGATACCCTCTTCTGCCGCGGGCACCAATGCAAAGTTTGCACGTTCTCCTACATCAAACCGCCGTGCCCCAGGAGCAAACTCATCCTGATACTCCACAATGCCACCAAAATCCTCTGCGCCCTTTCGGTGTACCCAATTATGCTCAATCGGTTGTCCCTCTCGTTGCCATCTTTTGGACACATAGAGTAAACCTAGTGAATATGGTCCCATGAGCCATTTGTAACTCGCTGCAGTAAGAAAGTCTGGTTCAATTCTCCGCACATCAAGTGGATGTGCTCCTACAGACTGTGTCACATCCACTGACAACGCTATGTCATGAGATCGACAGAACGAAGAAATCCGTTCTAGGTCAAAAAGGCCCCCATCTGTCCAATGGCATTGAGGCAACGCTACAATCGCTGTCGTCTCATCAATTGAATTAATTACAGCTTGCGTCCAGTCTTCATCCAGTGGACGGGTTACGACAGTAACTAAACCTCCAACTGAAAGCGCTTTTTCTCTCCAAGGGTACACGTTTGACGGAAATTGATCCTCGACAACAACAATGCTCTGCCCTTCTGAAAGAGACAAGTTTTTAGCCGCAGTAGAAATTCCATAACTGGCTGCTGGAACAATTGCAATATCCTCTCCATCCGCATTAATTAACTGAGCAAAAGCATCCCGCAAAGCATCAGAACCCGTGAAAAAGTCTTGAGGTTCTATTTCCCATGGTCTTTTCTTTCGTAATAAACCTTTCTTGCCAGCCTCAACAACCCGGTGCATTAAAGGTGACATATAAGCACAATTCAGATAAGTAATATCCTCGGGAATCTCAAAAAGATCGCGCTTATTCTTTAGTTTCATATTGTACTCATGCTAGTAACTCTTGTACTTGAACAATTCAAACTGATAGAAAGTTTATCGAAAGGCTAACAAGCAGTCACCTCTGATTGAAAAACTACAGAGAAGCCTTTTTGTTAAATTGGATCATCCTAGTTCTTTGCTCTTGCTGCGATACGTTTTTGAATCTCACGAACAGCCGTATCAACTTTAAGCTGTATCCCTTTTTTTCCATATTCGACCGACGCAAGTGTCGGATCTCCAGAAACACCACTTCCATCAAAACCTCCACCTTTGGCTCTCTTTTCAAGTCGGATATGTTCTGAAGCAACCGCCAATAACTGTGAAGTATCCGAAATGCCTGCGTGACCCCCTATAGTTTCTCGGTCATGTCCTTGCGACTGAAGCCACTCCCTAATCCCATTTCCAGAATAGTACTCGGGAACAAAGTGTACGCGAGTAGACCCATCTCGCCACTCTTCATTGAGTGCACCCGCAACCTCTGACATCCCTCTTTGATTTCCACCGCTATCACCAATAAAAACAATATCTGTAAAACCATGAACCTTTAGACTTCTAGCTGCATATTCAAGAATCTTCATAAAGTACACATTGGGTAAAGTAATACTACCTGCATAACGCATATGGCCAGAAGGTGGGTCTATTCCTCCTTCTGGAACGTAAGTGATGACAGGTGCAACAAGAGCATTTCCCAGCTCGCGCGCAATCAAGTCTGAGGCGTGTCGAATAATGAACTTGTGTTTACCTAAAACCATGTGGGGACCGTTTTGCTCAGTCCCTGCCGTTGCGACAATCGCCGTCCTCTTACCATCAGCAATAGCATCTCGAACTTCAGTCCAAGTAAGTTCATCTAAAAAGACTGTATCTGGAGGATCAGCCAAACAAAAACTAGGAATCAACGCAAAACATAAGACAATAGTTCTTTTCATTTAAACCTCTCCGTTAGTTTCTATAATATATTCGATGATTTCACTCAGCAATTCAGGATCGTAGGAAGACGCCATCCGGCCGTTAATATAAATGGTAGGAGTCGCAGTCAAACCTATCGAACGCCCAACTTCAACATCTTCTCGTACCAACGTATAAGATTCCTGACCGGTAACACATTCTGAGAAAGTCTTTTTATCACGCACTAAATCGACAGAGATGCCATCAAGAACCTCTTCAGTAAGCGTCTTCGAAGCAAACACCTCATCGTGAAATAGCCAGAAGAGTTCCGGGTCTGAAGCCCCTACGCAACGGGCTATCACTGCGGTACGACAGGCTAACTCATGAAGTTGTGTTTCCATGCTTTCGTTACAATCTTTGTCCAACGGAAAATTTTTAAACACCCAACGCACCTGATCCGGATAACGATCTAGCATCAAGCTGAGAGAGTATTGGGCTTTCCGACAATACGGACACTGAAAGTCACTAAACTCAATAATCTCAATTGTCGCTGTTTTAGACCCGCGTATAAAGTCACGCTCAAATGAAACGGGAATCTCTTGATAAAAAGCTGACTTCCACTGCTCTAAATTACTTTTCTCATAATCGTTGTCTTGGGTCCTTGTATCGTGAACCACTTCAACCTCTTTCGAGTTCACAGGCAATCGAGCTTCAGGACCAAGAAAAACGAGAAGCAAAAAAAGACTCGTAAGAGCTAGTACAGCAAAAACAAAACCGCGCTTGTTGATTTGCCGCGTCTTTAGAGAATCATCTTCTTCACCTCGACCCTTAGGTTTATGAGCTGTCACAACAAATTGTCTAACCGAGTAACCGCTTGATTACTCGCAACATCGAAAGAAAACTTTCGTTTGTGTAACCCACTGAGCGATAACGAATACGACCTCGATGTATGATGACAGTTGTTGGGTAGACCAATATGCCGTAATCATGTGCCAAATTATCATCAACTAACATTGGGTAAGTAACTCCAAAAGCATCAATAAAATCATTGATGCTTTTCGGTTCATCTCCGTAATTTGCACCAAGCACGACAAGTCCTTTATCGCTATGTTTTTGATCTAGTTCAACAAGGCGTGGGATCTCGTCACGACAACTAATACACCAAGTTCCCCAAAAGTTAAGAAGGACTACTTTATCCGCCAGTTCGGCTAAGCGATAACTCACACCGTCCACACTATCAGCAACAAAGTTTACAGCCGGTTCATCAACCAATGCTTCTTTCTGACTAATGCGCGCAACCCTCACTGATGAAGCGCTGTTTCGTTCATAGGACTGTGTCCACGTTACAAATAATGCCTCGCCAAAGGTTGTCATCCGGGGAAATCCACTGACGCGCGACGAGCCGGTTTCACTTATGGTTAAAGGCTCACTTAACGTACCAGATTTTGATACGCTTATGATGCGGATCTCAGCCGTGCGCCCTTTAAGGTTTTCCGTCCAAACGACAAAAGCATTTTCTCCGAACCACTCCACATCAACTCGACCGATAGGGCTACCACCATCAACTCGAATTGGCTGGCTAAAGTTCAGTCCTCCATCATTCGAGAATACTACTTGGACACGTGGCTGTTCCTGAGAACCTGTAAACCAAGCCGCTACAAGATGATTACCATCTGCAGCAACCTGCGGTCCATTAACAGGACAACCTGTCAGATACCAACCATCATCATTCAAAGACTTAGGCGTACTCCACTCACCATTAACCGACCTAACAAAACTGATATCACGTATTTCTTCCCTCGAACGATCTCTGTAAGCCACAAATAAACCACTCGGGGTTGACGCCATCCCTGTCTGACAACACTCACAAACTCTCGTATCTAGTA